>JANLRE010000929.1:0-13882 GCA_031368205.1 Fimbriiglobus sp.
TTGCGCCGATGTCGCTGATGTACACGAGGTTGCCGGTGTTGTTGTCTTGGAACACTTCGATCCCGAAGGCGGTGGCTTTGGCGAACTCGGTGACGCCGCCGGCGCGGGCTTTCAGCGTCATGGCATGTTTCCACGTCACGCCTTGGCCGGTTTTGGTGTCGGTAGGTGGGGCGGTGGCAATCGCGCCGGTTTCGCTGACATAGATCAAGCCGCCCGTGTTTTCATCACGGAACACCTCAATGCCGTAGCTCTTCGTGTCCTTACCGAAGTCGGCTTCGTCGGCTTTGCGGGTCCGTAGTGTCAGCCCATAAAGTGCTTTCGGTGCTTTCACTTTGTCCGGGGCGGGTGCGGTGCTGGGGGCGGGGGCCGTGGCGATGGACGCGGTGTCGCTGATGTAAATCAGGCCGCCGGTGTTGCCGTCTTTGAACACTTCGATGCCGAATTTTGCGGTCTCTTTGCCGAAGGCTTTTTCGTTCGCGCCACGAACTTTCACAATCAAGGCGTGGTGCCAGACGGGTTCCTTGTCGGTCAGCACGCTACTCGGCGGGTCGGCTAATGCCAGGGTCGCTTTCTCGGAGACGTAGAGCAACTTGCCGGAGGCCGCATCCTTGAACGCTTCCACGCCGAACTTGGCCGTGGTCGCGGTGAACTTGTCTTCGTCCCCTTTGCGGGCACGCAAATCGTGGGCGAACAACCAGCCCGCTTTTTTATCCGTGCCGATGGCACCGATCGGGGCCACCGTCAGGAAGCCCGCTTGGGTGATGGCGACCACCGCGCCGGTGGCGTCGTCCTTGAAGAACTCCACGCCGATCTTGGGCGTGTCCTTATCAAAGTCGGTCGTGCCACCCTTGCGAACCCGCAGGTCGTGGGCATACGCCCAGGTTGGCTTCGTCGTGGCTTCTTGGGCATTGGCTAATCCGGTCAGGGCCATTGTTAGCCCCAGCAATGTGAAGAACCGCGTCGTCATCGGAAGAACCTCGTAGGGGGAATTCTAGGGGTTAAGGTCAACTCAGTTTGCGTGCTACGTTTCAACGCTTCTGCGGTTTTCATGCCCTGGAGGGGCATCGGGATGTAGCCACGGGTGGAGCGAAGCGCAACCCGTGGACGCCGAACCCCAAAACAACTCGCCCTGAAGGGGCGAAGGAATTCCTCTGCCCCTTCAGGGCAGTGCCAATACTGCATCCGTTTCCACGGGTTGCGCGAAGCGCTTCACCCGTGGCTACATGCCGTGACCCCTACCGGGTCCACCGAGCCGAATCAAATCCGCAATGACTTTTCATCCTCTGACCTGGGCTTTTCGCATGTTGAACCAATACACGTTATCGCGCGTCAACATATCTTGCCCAGCTTAGCACGTCGTTGCAATCGACCCGCGTTTTCATCGGTCCTTTCCGCAAAGATAGCACGCATCCCAGGTCGCGTGGTCGCTGCAATCTTTTGATTTTGCCGCAGCGATTGCTTAAAGTCGCGCCAATCTTGAGATTTTCTGGTGAAAAACGCTTGACCCACGATTTATCTGCCGGTATGACCCCCCCGCTTTCACACACTCTTTCCGAGCCGGGGTTTCAACCCCCCGGTTCGGAACAGGCAGCTTACCGCAGGATGCGAGGCTGTCTGCGAGCGCGGGTCGGACGTTGGGTCGGGGGACTCAGACTGACTCGCCGCTTGGCTCGCACAGAGAGTTGTGGGTTGCTGTGAAGCAAACTCACGCTTCGGTGCGCGGAGATGTGCCGGGCACTTGCAGTTGGTCTTCGTTATGGAGGGGAAGGAGGCCATGGTGTTCCACGGTAATCAGTGGGGGTGGCGGGCGATGGCAGTTCGACTGCTGCTCGCTCCAGTAGTGGCCGCCGGCGTTGCAGTGCCCGCGGTCGCACAAACAAGTTCACAACCACAACGTCCGGCGAGCGCCCAAGTCGCGCCCCGGAATGGTGACCCGAAAGAGTTGCTCCAACAGGGCCGCGATGCCCTCAAGGCAGGCCAACTCGACCGGGCACAAGACCTAGCGAAACAATCGGACGCCACCAATGCGTCCGGTCGGTGGGGGTTGTTCGACGACACCCCCGAATCGCTGGAAAAAGACATCTTGGCGGCCCGCGTGAAAGTCGGCAAGGCGGAAGCCGAGCGGCTCACAAAGGCAGCCAAGGAGCTGTTCGCCAAACCGGCCAAGACGGCCGGGGAGCGGATTGCCAACCTCGATCAAGCGTACACTTTGGCTGACCAGGCCCAAGCGAAAGCCGGGCCGAGCGATTTCTTCGACGACCTGTTCGGGAGCAGTGATCGCCCTGAGAAGTTGAAGAAAGAGATCGACGCGACGCGAGCCGCGTTGCGGAAAGCCAACCCTGGCGTGGTCGCAACCGCCAAGGCCCCGACCGCAACCAAGAACGCTAACTGGGCGACGCCCAACGGCGTTCAACAAGCCAGTGCAATTGGCCGCCCGACAGACGCGAAGGGCGTCGTACCGGCATCGGGCACCGTGCCACCCGCACCGATGATTCCGGTGACTTCGGCAAACCCTCGTCTCGACGCGATGAAGTTGGTCGCGGACGGGCGAACGCTGTTGCGAACGGGGAAACTCGTTGAAGCAAAAGCCAAGGCTGCCGAAGCGCTGCGGTTGAATGCAAACTTCACAACCACGGAAGACTCGCCAGCCAGTCTGGCCCGTGACGTGATGACCGAAGGCAAATCGCAAGTGGACTTCCTCGTCCGGGATGCCGAAAACCGCGTGGTGAACAAAGAGTTCGCCAAGGCGGAGGACTCCCTCACGAAAGCATCCACAATCGCGGCCGGACTCGGCTTCCAAACTCGCCCGATCGAAGACCAATTGACCACCATCCGCCGCATCGCGTCGGGTGACGGTGTTGCTTCAACGATCGCGGCGAACGTGCCGACCTTGCCTTCGATTTCGACGTTGGCTCCCGCCATCGTTGTGCCTGCGGTTGAGACACCAAAGGGATCCGAGGTTGTCACGAACCTTGTCCTTCCTGTTGTCCCAAGCGTGCCCAGCACCACGGTGACAACGCCAACCGTGGCCGCCCTCACGACGCCGGCCTTGCCGGGTGTTGTGATGCCGACCCCGATGGTGACACCAGCCGCACCGACGCCAGTTGTGCCGACCGTAGCCACGGCGTTGACGGGCGCCCAACTGCTCACGCAAGCGCGGGTTTCGCTGCGAACCAACGACCTCGAAATGGCCCGGAAACTCGCGGTCCAGTCGTTTAACGCGGACACGTCCGCGAAGGGCGAAGCCCAAGAGTTGTTGCGGGAAATCGACGCCGAAACGTCACTCAAGCAACGCGCGGAAACGACGGCCTCGTTCAAAAACGCGGTCGGCCTCTTCCAGCAGAAGCAGTACGATCAGGCCATCGCCGTCTTCAAGATTCTGGACGCGGACAAGCTCACCACCGACCAGAAGAAAGAGTACGAGTCGATCTGCAGCCTGTGCGAAACGGAATTGGCCAAGCAGAAAACGCCGTCCGCACCCGTGACCACGGTGCAGTCGATCTCCAGTGATCCTGTGGCACCCAAGCCCGTGATCCCTGGTATCTTGCCGACACCTCAGACGGCAAACGGTACGGGGTTGACGGATCAAGTGAAAGCCTTGGGTGAAGTCGAGTTCCAACGCCTACGGTCGGAAGGTCTCGAATCCGAAGCGAAGGCCCGCGACCTGTACAACAAGGGCGAAACCGACGTTGCGATTCAGATGCTGAACGACTTCACCAACAAGGTGAAATCGTCCACGCTGTCACCGAACCGGCAGTCGATGCTGTTGACCTCGGTGACCCGGCGGCTCGAAGGCTTCCAGATCATGAAGCGGCAGATGGACTTCTACAAGTCCGAAGCCACGAACAAGATCGACTCGCGCACGAAAGTCGTCGGCAAGCAACTCGCGGAAGCGCAGAAGCAAGACGAGATCAAGAAGAAGGTCACCGAAGTCAACGAGTTGATGAAGAAGAAGTCCTACCGCCAGGCGGAAGAACTCGCTCTGCAAGTCAAGTCGATGGACCCGGACGACCCGACGCTCACGGCCATCTACGAGATGACCAAGCGGCAACGCCGGGTCGAGGACTACGCGAAGCTCAAGAGTGACAAGGAACAGATGTTCCTCGACAAGATGAACGACGCGGAGCGTGTCGGTCCATCGGTTGATACCAACCACCCACTTCATGTGGACCCGGAACGGGCGATGATTGCCCGGCTGCGGGGCACCGGCTCGGAGTTGTACTTCAAGTCGATGTCGCCGGCCGAACGGGAGATCGAAGTCAAACTCGAACGCCCGATGTCCGTGGACTTCCCCCAAGGGACATCGTTGTCGGAAGCGATTAGCAGCGTCCGCGCTAAGGCGGGGCTGAACATCACGATCGACACCGCCTCCATCAGCGGCGAGCAGATTTCGCTCGACCAAATCCTGGTGAACGAATCGCTGAAGGATTTGTCGCTCCGCAACGTGCTGACGGTGCTCCTCGACAAGGCGTCGCTGAAGTACGTCGTGGAGAACGATGTCATCCGCGTCACGACGGAGAAGAAGGCACGCGGCAAGCTCTACACCAAGGTCTTCTCGGTGATGGAACTGGTCACGCCGATCCCGGACTTCGCGTTGGCGCCGCACCAATCGGTGGCCAAGGCGCTGGCGGGACAATCGAACCCGAACCCGGCTTGGGAGGCTCAGCAGAACGGCTCCAAGACGTTCAACCCGAACTCCGCCCTCGGTGGTGGTGAACTCCGCAGCGGCCAGATGCCGAGCTACAACGGCGGTCTGAACGGCATGGGCGGTTCCGCCCTGTTACAAAACGACAACAAGAACAGCCCAATGGCGTCGTCCGCCACGCTGGCCAACAGCGGTCGGTCGAACCACAGTGCCCAACTGATGCGACTGATCACGGGAATGGTGAAGCCGTACTCGTGGTCCGACGTTGGTGGGGCCGGCAAGCTGGATTACTTCGACATCGGGGGCGCGCTGGTCGTTAACCAAACGGCCGACGTGATCCGTGAAGTGCAAGACTTGCTCGAAGCCCTTCGCAAGCTGCAAGAAGTGTCGGTCTCCGTTGAGATTCGCGTGATTTCGCTGTCCGAATCGTTCTTTGAACGCATCGGCGTCGATTTCGCCATGAACATCAAGACGAAGAACCGCGGCAACTTTGAACAGTCGTTGACGACCGGCCAGTTCGCACCGGAACCGTTCATCAACAGCATCAACGCTCACAACGTGACCGTGGGCTACAACCCGACGGCGGGCGGCTTCACCCCAGACTTGAACGTGCCGGTCCGCACGAACTCGTTTGGCCTCGGCGTGCCAGCCTTCGGCGGGTACCCTGGTCCGGGCAACGGTGGCCTCGGCTTGGGTTTGGCGTTCCTCAACGACATCCAGGTTTTCATGTTCATGGAAGCCGCCTCGGGTGACCGTCGGGTGAACATCATGCAGGCCCCGAAGATCACGTTGTTCAACGGTCAAACCTCGACGGTGTTCGTCAGCGACTTCGCGTTCTTCACAACTGGTCTCGATGTCATCAACGTCGGCGGGCAGTTCGTGTACATCCCGCGAAACGTGCCGATCCCCGTCGGCAACAGCCCAAGCCCTCCCGGCGTGCAAGCCGGTAACGCCACACCAGGTGTGACCGTGACCGTGCAAGCGATCGTGTCGGCGGACCGTCGGTTCGTCCGGTTGAACATGGCCCCAACGCTGACCAGTTTGACCAGTGCGACCGTGCCACTCTTCCCGGTGACGGCGTTCATCACGCCGGTCTTCGAGGGTGGTTCCCAAGGTGTGCCGATTCCGTTCACCCAGTTCTTCCAACAGCCGTCGATCTCGGAAATCAACGTCCAAACGACGGTGGCGATCCCCGACGGCGGTACGGTGGTGCTTGGTGGCCTGAAGACGCTCGCCGAAGGTCGGAACGAATTCGGCCCGCCCGTCCTGAGCCAGATTCCTTACGTCAATCGGTTGTTCCGCAACCAAGGCATTGGACGCGAAACCCGGCACATCATGATTATGGTGACGCCGCGAATCATCATCCAATCCGAGGAAGAGTTCAACCAAACCGGCTCCGCACCGGGGATCACGGCACCCAACCAGTAAGTGGTGAGTGGATAGTGATGAGTGGTTAGAACGAGTAAGAAGTGAAACAAAGCCCACGGACGATCGTCCGTGGGCTTTGTTCGTCCATGGGCTTTCTTTGTTTGTTACGCCAGGGCGGCGCGTTTGGTTGCGATCAGTTTCAGCAACGACTTCTGCGGGTCGGCGAACTTGGCTAAGCCTTCCGCCATTAGCGTTTCTTCGAGTTTGGTCATGTCCACTTTTGCATCAATGTCGGCGAGCACGTCGGCGGGTGGCAGTTCGTGGACGTGCTTGGTGAAGGTACGACCGCTTTCTTGCACGGCTTTGTTCGTGGCCGGCGGGTTGGTCTCGATGTCACTGCCCGCGAAGGCTTCGACGTACTTCCACGCCGGGTCTTCTTTCTTCTTGGTCCCGGTGCTGGCGAAGATCATTTCTTGATGGAGAGCAAACCCCTTGTTCGCCCAGAACTGCTGGTTGAGCGCCCAAATGCGTTTGGCGTTCACGATGCCAACTTGCCCTTGGGCGGCGGGGATCAGGGTCGGCACGGCTTTGTCCGTGTACACGTCCAGACGGCTAACGAAGATGCTGTACACCGTCTTCACTTTCTCTTTATCCGCGCGGCGCATCGCACCCCGGTAACAGGCATCGCGGGCGATTTTGTACTGCCGTTCGCTGAAGATCAGCGTGACGTTAATCGCCACTCCGGCGGCGACGAGTTCTTCGAGAGCCGCAAGGCCGCCTTCGGTGGCGGGAACTTTAATCATGCGGTTCGTGTGCCCGGCTGACCATTTTTTACCCAGTGAGATGTACTGCGCCGTGCGGTCCGCCACCGGCAGGTTCCGGGCAATGTCTTCCAACAGCGGGTCCAGTTCAAAGCTGACATATCCGTCGTTGCCCTTGGTCTGTTCCCAAACCGGCAGAAACACAACTTGGGCTTGTTTGACGAGTTTGTCCGTGATTGCCCAGGCGATGGCTTCGTCGTCGTGCCCGGCTTTCAACAGTGCGGTGATGTCCGCGTCGAACCGCCCGGTGTTGAGCAGGTCCGAAATGATGATCGGGTTCGAGGTCGCGCCCGTCGCACCCAGCGCGCGGTTCTTGGCGATTTCGTCCGGATCAACGCTATCCAACCAAAGCTTCGTGCCGGCGGCAACGATGGATTGCAATGGGGTCATCTGAGGCTCCTGGTTGCCATGTGAATACGGTTGATGATATGAATCGACGGGGGCTAGGCTTACTTGCTAGGTTTTGTAGGTCGTGGTCGAGGCTTGGCGAGGCCCGACAGTGGACTTTGAATTGACAGCGGATTCGCTATTTTTGGGTGGCAGTCGAGTGTCGGGCCTCGTCGCCAAGCCTCCTCGACCACGACCTACAAATTCGCCCGAAAAATTTGTCGCCCCGCAGCAACCCGTTACACGCCCGTGGCAACACCTGGGCCGAGAACCCGGCGGACGCAGGTGTTCAGGTCGGCGGCGCGGAAGGGCTTTTGCAGGTAAATCAAGTTCGGGCCGAAGGGTAAGTCGCCGAGTTCAAATTCGCTGTAACCGCTCATGAGTACGACCGGCAAATCCGGACGAAGGGCGTGCAGGTGCCCCAGCACTTCGCGGCCGTCTTTGGCGGGCATCATCACGTCCAATAGCACGAAGCGGAATCGGTCCGGGCAATCGTGGAAGAGGTCCAGCGCTTCTTGCCCGTCGCGTGCTTCGACGACCGTGAACCCCAGCCCGCGCAGTGCCACGCCGGCCATGTTCCGGATCGTCTGTTCGTCATCGACCACGAGCGCCACGAGCTTGGTCGCATCACCCCAAGTGATCGGGCGAGGCGTGTTTCGTAGAACACCCGTGTCACGCGAAGTCAGTTCGCGCTGGCACGGTAAGTACACGTGAAACGTCGTGCCGACGTTGGGTCGGCTCGTCACGCAAATCGTGCCGTTGTGACTGCGGATAATGCCATGCACGACGGACAGGCCCAAGCCGCGGCCGGTGAACTTCGTCGTAAAAAAGGGTTCAAAAATGCGGTTCCGGGTGGCTTCTTCCATGCCACAGCCGCTGTCCGCGACTTCGAGCCAGACGCACTCCCCCCGGAGGTGTTCGCTGGAACACGTCGTGTGGTTGCCGTGCCGCGGCAGGGCCGTCGAAAACCCCGTGCGGACCGTGATGGTGCCGCCGCCACTGCCCATTGCTTCCGATGCGTTTTGCACTAGGTTCAGCAGCACTTGACGCAACTGACTCTCGTCCCCTTCGAGCCGCGGTAGGCCGGTGCCCAGTTCCACGTGCAGCACCGTCTTTTTGGACGTGGCGAGGCGGAGTAAATCCCGGGATTCGTCGATCACGATGTTCAAGTCCACAGGCCCACGCACCGTGTTGCCTTTGCCGGCGTAGGTCAACATTTGGTAGCAAAGTTGGGCGGCATGTTCAGCGGACTTTTCGATGGGTCGCAGGAATTCATGCAACTCGGATTCGGCGGGGATTATCTCCCGCGCCAGACTCGCGTTGCCCAAGATCCCCGTGAGTAAATTGTTGAAGTCGTGGGCGACCCCGCCCGCGAGGATGCCGAGGGATTCGAGTTTTTGCGTCTGCTGCAATTGCTCCTCAAATTGTTGCTTCTGTTCGGCTTCCTGCTTTTGCTCCGTGATGTCTTGGGTTGTGCCCACAACACAGGTCCGATCCCGGTCCTGAACGATCTTGGCGTGGACGAAGAAATGGCGAACTTGCCCGTCCGGTCGAATAAAACGATGTTCAATGTCGATCGAACCGCCTTCGACCAGGGCTTTCTCGAAACAGGTCCGCACCCGTTGACGGTCCTCCGCGTGGACGTACTCGTACATGACCTCCCGGTTGAGCGGAAGGTTCTTGGGCCGCCCCAGGAGGCGGTACATTTCTTCCGACCCCCACACTTCCCCGGTCGCCGGGTCGCTTTCCCAACTCCCCAAGCACGCCATGTGTTGGGCTTCCGCGAGGCGGGCTTCGCTCGCTTGCAGGGATTCTTCGATCTGCTTGCGTTCCGTGATGTCTTGGTTGGTGCCGTGAAAGTGAAGCACGTTACCGGAACCATCCCGCGTGACAACGGCATCGACCCGGATGGAGCGCACTGCGCCGTCGGGCCGCACGATCCGGTATTCAAAGTTGTAGGGCATCCCGTCGGTCAGCGTCGCGTGCATCCGCTTCGCAATGAGTTCGCGGTCGGCGGGATGCACGCGGTCGATAAACACTTCAAAACTCGGCGTGACCGAATGAGGTTCGTAACCCAAAACCCGAAACATTTCGTCGGACCACCACCGTTGGTTCGTGCCGGGCGACCACTCGAAGGAGCCGATTTGCGCAATCCGCTGCGCTTCGGCTAGGTTGGATTCACTGGTCCGTAAGCCCAGTTCGGCGCGTTTCCGTGTCGTGATGTCGAAATGGATGCCAATCATCTGCGCGGCTTGTCCGGCACTCGCGTTCAAAACCTGCCCGTGCCCGGCTAGCCAGCGAATGTCGCCATCCGGGAGTACGATCCGAAACTCGCCCGAGAACGGCTGGTCGGCTTGCATGGCTGCGGTTAATTTTTGCCGGACCTCCTGACGGTCCTCCGGGTGGGCGCAATTCAAGAATGTCGTGAACCGCTGGTCGAACTGCCCCGGCAGGAACCCGAAGAGTTCCTCTTCCCGCTCGTCCCATATCATTCGATTCGTATCCCCGTGCCATTCCCAGGTTCCCAACTGTGCGGAATCCAAGGCCAACCTGAGCCGCGCTTTGCCGTCGCGCAACGCACTTTCCGCCCGCTTTCGCTCGGTCATTTCGAGAACGGTTCCGCGCACCACCGTCCCGTGAATACTCTTGGAAGTTGTGATCGTGGTCGAGAACCATCGAACGGCTCCATCCACACGAACAACCCGGAACTCCAGTTGCATGGTCCGCTGAATTTTGGGCATCGTCTCAATGATGTTCCGAAGAAATTGGCGGTCCTCCGGGTGGACACGCACCATCAGATCGTCCAGTTTGAACATGTGGTCCGACCCCATGACGTTCAGCAGTTCCGCAAGAACCGGGGACCAGTACATTTCATCCTGGGTCGGCTTCCATTCCCAGTAGCCGAGTTGCGTGATGCGCTGGGCTTCGGTTAAGCGGGCTTCACTGGCCCGGAGCGAGGCTTCGATGCTTTTTCGGTGTTGCATCTCTTTTTGCAGGTCGGTCATCCGGTAGCGAACTTCACCTTCTACAAGTGCCGTTCGCCCGGTCGCCATTAACACCAAGGCCGTCAACATGACGGTTAGCAGCGCTCCGACCCACCCCGCTGCGGTCGCGTACCGGGGACGGTGCGCGTTCATAAACGCCGCCGACGCAGTCGCTTCTAGCGGCACGGTTTGGCCCGCTAGTGCAAAATGCTCCGTTAGCCAGCTTCCACCGGGAGCAGTAGCCAACGGTGCGTCCGGCTGAGATAGGTGAATGGTAACTTGCTCGCCCAGCGTTTTTTGCACACCCTCAATCAATACCGAGGGGTCCATCTCGACGGCAATGTAGCCGTAGATCGGCGGCTTGCCCGGATGAACGGGTAGGGAGATGTTGCCGTTCAACGTCCGGAAGCACGGAGTGACGATGCGAATGCGGGGGCGGCTTGCCGAGTATTCCACCGGGGACGCCGCGATTTCTCCGGTCTGTGCGGCTTGCTCCACGAGCGACTTCCAGAGCGGGTGGTTGGCCAAGTCGTACCCCTGGGGAAGCCCATCCATGCGAGGTGAAGAACTCACGACGACGACATACTGTTGCCGCACCGCCGCTGGAATCAGTTGGCCTTCAGGCCCTGTTTCCGTGATGGCATTTGGTGCCGTGCGTGGGTTGTCGGTGGTCTCAAATTTCGCCCGGCTCGCGTGGGGAATGACAACAAGTGCGGTGGCGTTGACCGCCCAGGGAACGTATTCCCGGAGGTGTTTCATTTGTCCCCGGACGCTGCTTTTGTCATATCTCGAATCGAGCAACTCTTTTTGGGGTAGGGATTGAAACCGAACGAGTGCTTGCTCCACTTCTCGAACTTCAGCCCGGATTTCCCGCACCGCCGACGCGATTTCCTGACGGAACCGATCTTCGGCCGTCTTCACTTCCCAATTCCGGGCCACCAAGAACCCGACCGCAGTCAGTGCGACCGCCGCGACCACGGGAATCCCCACGGACCAAATCCGTTTCGACCACACGTCACGGGGTTGGCCGATCAGAGTGAGTGCTAAGGGGGCAAAGAACACTCCGCCGAGGGTGTCCGACGACAACCACATTAACCAATCCGAGAGGAAATCACCCCAATTGTGGGTGTGTAAACACCCCAGGATCACACTGCCAATCGTCGGCGCCAACACCGTATGCCCCGGTCCTGCCACGATCAAAAAAACGGCGATGTCCCGGACCCGTAACAAGGCCACGGAGCCACCCAGAACTTTCCGAATGCACCACGCGCCGAGCAAGGCTTGAGCCGAATAAACCGACGCCATCCCGGCGGCAAACGTCACAAACGCAGCCGGGGACAAGTCGCTGCCGCTGCGGTACCGTTGGGCGTCGATTACCAACAAGAAGAACGTGGAGAACCAAATTCCCCAGCCCGTCCGATTCCCAAAGACCAGCACCGCGACGAGACCGATCCCGACCGGCGGCCACACCGCCGGGCCAATCGTTGACGAATGGGCTGTGAGCAGCGCGAGCCAACCCGTGACCGCGCACACAATTGTCGTACCCACTATTTGAACGATCCAACGTGGCAAGATCGACTCCCGAATGATTGCTAAGAGAAATGAACCGACGGAACCGTAGAACAAGACGCTTCACCCGGCCCTGAATCGGAGCGGATTATTGTTCTGCCGAGAAGGGGAATCAGAACAGGCAGGAAAACTGCGGCCAACGACGAGCGATGTGATTCCATTTCGTTACGAGACGGCTACGGCAACTCCAGGAAGGCATTGCCGCATCTCAAAGATCACTTCACCGCAACAGTGCCTTGGCTCTTGAGCCGTTCCAACTTCGCCTTGGTTGCGGCAACTTCCGCAACGGCTGCGTCCAGCGCAACCTTGCCGGATGTCACAGCACTGTTCGCCGCGTCTGCTACCACTTTTGCGGGCGGCACCGCATCGGTCGCGGCCTTCACGAGCGGTGGCATGGCCACGAGCTTCGCTTGCGCTGCGGTGAGCGCCGCTTGATTGTCGGCAATGACTTTTACGAGCGCGGCATGTTTGTCCGTCGCGGCTTTGAGTGCAACGGCACCATCCGCGATCGCCTTTTTCGCAACGGCGAGTTCGGCGGTTTGTTGCTGAGCCACGCCTAGCGCGACTTTTGCGGCGTTTGCTAGGTCGGGGTTCTGCGGCGCTTTCGCAGCAGCGTCCTGAATCTTCTTCGCCGTATCTGCGAAAATCGGTGCCGTCACGTCCAAGGCCGCCGCTTTGTTCACGGATGCGGCATTCGTACCTGCCCACTTATCGACTTCGGCTTTGGCTGGCACAACTTGCGGAGTGGTCATGTTCACCACGTTGGTGTGATCCACAACGGCTTTCTGGGTCGCGGCCACTTCGGCGGTTAACTTCGCAACATTGGCTTGAGCCACCGCGAAGGCGTCGTTTGCCAGTTTCGCTTTGGCTTGGGCTGCCGCGAAGGCGTCTGTCGTCGCCTTCACTTTCGCTTCGCCCGCCGTGACTGCTTGTTCGGTCAACTTCGTTTGCTCGGCGATTGGCAGCGGGTTGGTGTCCACGATCGCGTAAGATTTGGCGTCCGCGACCGTCCACATCTTCAGCATCCCGGACCAATCCCCCGCGATCACCCTGGTGTTATCGTGGCTGACCGTGACCCGCAAACCCAAGTCGGTGAACGCATCAAACTGCTTCTGTATCGCGCCGTTGGCGTCCCACAATTTCGTCAGCTTATCCCGGCCCGTTGAGGCAATGCGGCCGTCCATGCTAAACCGCACGGACTCCACACCACCCGGATGTGCGGCCCACGTCTTGACCAGACCGCCGTTTTCCATCTCCCACAGTTTGATCGTCGTGTCGAGGCTTGCCGTGGCCAGTAAGTTGGAATCCGCACGCCACGAAAGATCGGTAATCATGGCCGTGTGGCCACGCAGGGAATGGAACTCCCGCGCGGTTGCCGATTCCCACACGAACACCCCGCCGTTGCGGTCCCCGGTGGCCAACAACACGCCGTCCGGGGAGAACTCCACGCTGGTCACCCAGTCCGTATGCTTCTTGATTTGGTGAATCACGGACCCGTCGGCGATGGCGTAAACTCGCACCAGTCGCGTCGTCGTCCCGACCGCAATCATCGTCTGATCGGCGGAGATGTCTGCCGAGAGAATCGCATCGGTTTCACTCGCCCCGACTTCCGCGACCTTGGCGCCGGTTTCGATGTTGAACAGCACCGCTTTGCCGGACGCCCCGCCGCGACCCCCGGCAGCCAGCAAGAACTTGGCGTTGCGCGAGAACTTCAACGAGTTGATTTGGCCATGCTCAAACGGCAACACCCCGAGCAAGTCGCCGGTGTTGGCGTGGTACAAAATCACTTGTTTCTGCCCGCCGACGGCGACGATCGGTGCCCACGGGCTTGCGGCCAGCGCCAGCACCGCACCCGGTCGGCGTGCCCGGAGTATCGGGTCGAGTTTCAGTTTGCCGAGTTGTGGCATCGGTGGCAGGCCTTCGGGCTTGCCCTTCGTGACGGCTTTCAGTCCGATGTCTACCTTCGGCTTAACGGGGACGACTTTACTGCCGGAGCTTTCGCGGGCACCTTGTTCGATCCACAGCCGCAACACTTCCAATTGCGCGTCCGGAATCTTGTCCGCCTTCGGCGGCATCTTCGGCTCTTCTTTGTGGGCCGACATCGTGTA
>JANLRE010000952.1:0-2396 GCA_031368205.1 Fimbriiglobus sp.
AACACGATCGCCGCGAACAGGAGGATTTTGCCAAAACTGACGCGGGCCGTTCCACGGTTGAGGTATGCGAATGCCAACAGTGGTGGGAACAACAGCACTTCGGAAATCGGTCCCTTCGTCAAAAAGCCCAAGCCTGAAAACAGCGCGGACGCAACCCACCACCCCAAAATCAATCGCCCGGTGCGCACCGCTTCAAACCCACACAATACGGACACCGTCACGCACATCGTCAACAAGCCGTCCAACAGTAACAACCGTGCCATGCCCATGTAACCCGGCGCGATCGTGAGCAGAAGTGCTGCCCACAACGCGGCTCGTTCACCCAGACTGCGGCGACCGAGAAAATAAACTGCGAGGATCGTGCCGTGAACACACAACGCCGGGACCAACCGCGCCGCCGCTTCATTCACGCCGAACAGCATGTAGCAACACTTCACCAACCAATACATCAACGGCGGCTTGTCGAGATACGCTTCGCCTTGAAGTGTGGGCACAATCCACTCGCCCCGGTCAAGCATCTCTTTTGGGATTTGCGCATACCGGCCCTCGTCCGGTTCCAACAGCATGAACGATCGAGACGGGTACAACAACGCGGCAGGCAAGCAGACCACGAGCAGGACCGACAACAGGCGAATCCGCGTGACCGGATCTGGTGTGGCAGTGAACAACACCCTACCCCACAAGAACGGCAACCAACCGAGCAATGACCGTGGCAAATGCGTTTCTGACGGAATGACAACCGACATCGTAGACTCCTCTGAGCATCCAAGTCAGCGGAGTCTAGCCCGAGGGTTGAAGTTTGGTCAACACAGGGTTGCGGAACCGATTTGAAAAAAATCCACGTCGGTTGTTGACTTCTGGGGTGGGGGTGGGATATAGTGTTAGTGAGCCGGCTGATGTCTCAAAACCGAATGGGCGACGGTTTTGAAGCATCAGCCGGTTCACTTTTTGGTAGACACATCTTTGTCGTGTTGGTTTCCACCACATTGACCGGACAACACCATGTCGAAACTCTTTGGCCGTTTGGCGTGCATCACAACTATTGCTGCGTTATGTGTAGTGATCCCTGTCAGTCGATCCGCTGATCCGGTCTCCACGAAAGTTCAGTGGCAAACGACCGTTGATAAAGCGATCGGTTACTTGAAGACGACGCAAGAAGACAATGGTGGCTGGAGTACGAAGACGAGCATTGGTGTGACGGGGGTTGTGACGACGGGTTTACTGCAATGCGGAGTAATGCCGGACGATGCCCCAGCCTCCAAGGGATTGGAGTTCATCGAGAAACTCATCAACACGAAAGCCGGACACATTGCCGGAGCCGACCCCAAAATGGGGCTGCAAAATTACGTCACCAGCATCAACGTCATGGCCCTCGCAGCCGCGAAGCGGGATGCGAAGTACAAGCCGGTCATCAAGAACGCAGCGGAGTTTCTGAAGAAGCTGCAATGGGACGACGGCGAAGGCAAAACGGCAGCCGACGACTACTACGGCGGTGCTGGCTACGATAGCAAATCCCGCCCCGACCTCTCGAACACCCAGTTCTTTATTGACGCCCTACACGATTCCGGCGTGCCGTCGGACGACCCGGCGTTCAAGAAAGCCCTCGTGTTCGTTAGCCGCTGCCAGAACCTGAAGAGCGAACACAACGATCAACCGTGGGCTGGGAAAATCAACGACGGTAGCTTCATCTATTCCGCAGCCGGTGGCGGTTCCACCAAAACCAGCGACGACGCCAACGCCCCACTCTCTGGCTATGGCAGCATGACCTACGCCGGTGTCAAAAGCATGATCTACTGCGGCCTGTCGAAAGACGACCCACGCATGAAGACGGCACTGGCGTGGCTGCGCAAAAACTACACGACCGAGATGAACCCCGGCATGCCACCGCAACTCGGCGCACGCGGGCTTTACTACTACTACCACACGATGGCGAAGACCTTGGAATTGCTCGGCGAGGACGAATTCGTCGATGACAAAGGCGTCAAACACAACTGGCGACAAGACCTTATCACGGCGATTGCCAAACGCCAGCGGGCCGACGGCAGTTGGACCAACCCCACCGACCGCTGGCTCGAAGGCGACCCGAACTTGGTAACCGGGTACGTGATGATGGCACTGAGCCACTGCAAACCGAAGTGACGGAAACTCGTGTTCATTCTCAGTGGGTTTGCGTCTCATTTGCAGATGGAAGCTTTCGTTGATTTCACGTTTTCAACCCCACCGGGGTTGTTCGATTAGCCCAGGGTTGCGGACCGAAGGTCCGTTACCCTGGGATGCTTCCGGCCTGGGACGGAAGCATCCGCTCCATCCGCACGCGGAAGCACGCGGAAGCACGCGGAAGCTGTGTCCCAGGGTAATCGTCGCAAAGCCTCCTCAACCCTGGGCTAATCGAACAA
>JANLRE010000961.1:0-2712 GCA_031368205.1 Fimbriiglobus sp.
TCGTAGTTGCCAATTTCCATCTCGGCGTCACCGATCAACCCGTAGGGGTTGGGGTCGTCGGGGCGCTTGGCAATGGCCTGCTCCGCCCACTCAATGGAGGACTCGAACTGGTGCCGACTTCCTGCGACCCAAGCCATGCCGATCAGCCCGTCCTTGTCGCTCGGCGAATGGCTCAGTGCGACACGGTAGGCGCGTTCCGCGTGGGTGTAGTAAGAACTATCTGCGGTCTCGCGGGCTTTCTGCATCAACGCATCACCCAGTGCCGCCCAAAGCACGGAATCCGACGGGGTTTTCTCAAGTCGGGCCGACAAGTTCGCCAACACTTTGTCCGCGTCAGCCGCTTTACGACCACTCGGTAACCCAGCTAGAAAGGCCTGCGGGCTGATCGTCTCAGTTTGAACGACAGTCTTGGAACTGTCCACGGCTTCTTGGGTGGATGACCTCGTCGTCCACCCGATGAGGCCGACCAGCACCAAAACAATGGACACGCCCAGTGCGCCGCAAAGCCACGATGTACGAGACACGATCGCCACCTTCATCAAAAGGAAGTTCAGTAGGGATTGAACCGGCACCCCGAAAGCTCTGCATTTCGGGGTGCCGGTCGGAATCATTCAGAAAGCGAACTAATCTTGTTACTTTTTCGGCCCGGCGTGCGGGGTGCCGGAGTACGGGAAGACTTGAGGGTACAGCATGTCGTTGTTGGCAATGTTGTCGCCAACCACGGTGATCGCCTGGTAGGACGGTCCGCTTGCGATCGCAGTGAGTGCAATGTCCACAACGTCATCACCCAATCGGCGGCCGTTCGGCCAACCACCCGAAACGCCGGCCGTCGTGTCACCGCCGATAAACCCGAGGCGACTAAACCCCGCTTGACCGGCGAGCTTCACTGGGCCGGTCCTCGTGTTCACCCGGACCACATCGGGGATGTAGATCGTGACCAAGTCGGTGCGGTTGGTTGTTGCGAAGTTCGTGCTAAAAACGGCGTTCAACAGTGTCGCGATTTCCGGCGTGCTCGCGTATTTCGCAAACTGGTTGTCGGCGGTAGGGCTGGTCAGGATGTAGCGGTCTTTGTCACGCAATGCGACGAGTACCTCGTTGAACAGCGGGTTACCCATGCGGTTCACTTGGACCATCGGCCCCGCAGTGGTCGGGCCGTCCGCGGTGAGAATCCGAACCCGCGGGCGTGACACGCTGGCGTACACACCAACACCAGTTTGGTTCGGGAAAAACGGGCTGTTGAACGGCATCGCGGCGGGCAAGTTCGTCAGCGGGATTTGGAGCGAGTAGTTGAGGACATCGTAGCCTTTGAAAAAGTCGATTCCGGTGCCAGCTTGTCCCAACGCACCACCCAAAATTCGCGGGTCCAGGAGGTCAAAGATGCCGGCGACGTCCGCGTAAAACCCGTCGTCCCGTTGGCCCGCGAATGAAACGTCACCGCCCACCAAATCTGTGACGGCCTCGCGCGTGTAAACGTCCAGCGCGCTGAACTGAGTTTGGCCGGAAATCGCGATCCCGTTGGCGTCGTTGTACGCGGGCGTGGTTCTTGCCCCGACGTTCGGCGGCGGCGTCAGAATGTTGTTGCCGATCACGGTATTGTTCTTCGCAACCGCATAAAGTTGCGTGTAGTTCCGGTGTGCGTCCGTGTTGCTAGCAATGCCACCGACGTTCGGTGAACCGTTGACGTTCGCCCCGCGCCCGTAACTGAGGATGGTGTCCGGGTTCTTGTACGCAGCCGGCCCCGAGACGGGCGAAAACTGAAAGTCGTACTTCGTAATCGTCGCGCCGGTGGCGGGGTTCGTGATGTGAATGCTGTACGTCGCGTCACTGGCGAACCGATCGTAAACAACGCCATCGCCTGGGTCGATTAGCGGCCGCACGGCCACAACCACGTTCAACACTTGTTGGCTGTCGTTGTTATACTTTGTGCCGAGAAAAGCATACACGTCGGTGATGTTAGAATACACATCCTGCTTCGATAGCGGCCCGTCGCTATGGCTTGCGGCGTTCAAACTGGGAGTATCCACCAGACAAATCCCAACGGCGAGCGCAGCCCACACCCTAACAATTCTTTTCATTGCAACACCTCAAACGAATTTTATGAACATAATTTGCAGAGCCTCAGGAGTACGCGACTGCCGATAAAATGGATTTCACAAACGCGAAGAATTTTCGCCGACCCTGAGTTGGCTCGCGTTCGATCTTGTGAGTGTGCGCCACTTCGCGGTTGGGTGAGCCTTCAAATCCCGGCGAACCGGCTGCGTAAGCTGCTGGGTGGGCTGCCACAAGCGGGTGGAAAGTGATTACCCAGGCGACTCACGTCGCCGGTTCGCCGGGAACGACAAAATTCAGGGCCGCACCCTCGCAATTGAGTCACACGCTTTTTAGGAAGAATTCGGTATGATTAGGAACGCAGTCCGAGGCGGCTGTTTCTTCAAGTCAAGGAGTGGCAATGAACCGAACGACTGGGCTAATCGCCATTGGCATGGTGACCGTCGGCGCGTTGGTCGGCGTTGTCATGTCCATTCAAGCGCCTGCAACGACCGCCCGTGCCCCGTCGCCCCAAGAGAAGCAAGAAGCGTTCGCGGCGGATCGGCTGCCCGCGATTGATCCGGACGACCCGGTGCCCCGCGATAAATTTGCCGCCGATCGTGGCGCGAAAGCAGCGGACGTGAAGACCTTCCCGATTGACGGCGACCGGGCCATGAAATACCT
>JANLRE010000965.1:0-7154 GCA_031368205.1 Fimbriiglobus sp.
CACACGATCACGTTCGACATCTGTTAACCGTTAACTATAGATCCGGATTATTGCCTGCCTCGACTTAGGTTAATGTTTCACTTCGCGTTGCAGCAATGCGATCTCGTCAGGGGTGAGGTGGAACAGCCGGTAGACGCGGTCGTTGATTTCGGCTTCGGCGGCGGTGAGTTGGCGGCGGAGGGCGTCTACTTCTTGGAACTTTTCGCGGAGGTACGGCTCCCATTCGTCGGCGGTCTTGGGGGACGTGAACGGGTTCTGCTTCCGCTTGAAGCTCGTTTTCAGGCTCTCCCCGAGGGCGATGAAATCGAGTGCCCACCACTCTTGCGCCTTCTCGTTCAACTTCGCTTGCGGGTCGGTGCGGAAACTGGTCAGCAGCCGATGGCGAACTTGCTCTTCGATGCGGTAGCGTTGGCTGCCGAGGGTGTTGCACCGCTCCGCGAGCGTGGCGATGGCGGCCCGCTCCGCCGGTGCCGCGTCGGGAATGGGAAGCTTTTCGATGTATTGGATTTTCAGTCTATAGCGAAACTCACCGGCCCTTTCACCGAATGGAATCGAAACACCAGTCAATGCAAACCACGTTGCTTTTGAATTGAGAACGCCAAGCAAGTAGTAGTCTTGACAGGGAATGCAGAAAGTTGTGTCGCCGGTAAATTGACTATTGCAATCCATGTTGAAACGAGGCCCCTTGGCAATATCAGGCCACACAATTTTCGGCTTCTCGAAAGCGGGCCAAGAGTCAACGGAGTCTTGCATTTCGTACCACTTGTACGAACCGGGCTTTCGCCCTGGCCATGTTTTGGTTTTGTTCGCTTCTTCCCAATCTTTGGGTCGGGGTTCCAATGCCACTCGATGCGGTCTCAAATAGTCCAAAATTGCAGGGTAATTTTCGATACTGATGCCGCGACGGGTAAAGATTACGAAATCAGGCGAGTTGCAAATGTGCCATGATCGCAAATGCTTTCCCTGAATCAGAGGTTTGATAATTTCTGCACTTCGAGGGTCTGCACGCATTAGTTCTTCGCGTATTTCGTCGTTAATTATGAATATCTCGTTCGCACCAGTTGTCACACCACGAAAGCTACTATCTTCGGTGTAGCTCAGAAGAGTTTTGCCAGTTTGAAGAATTTTGCTAAGCGCAAGGCGCAATTCATCCGATTCAAGCTGCCAACCAGACGGGTCAAGGGTTGCAGTGGCGATGTCGATTGCCGATGTTACAAGGAGTTCGTCGATGTCTTCGCCGCGATCTTCCTTCCTGAACCGCAAAGTACGAACGACGGAAGTCTCTGTCTCGTTCGGTTCCTTCGAGAAGACAACGATGGCCGGGTACACGTCCTTGGCGTCCGTGAACGTGGTCGTGTCACTGAGGTCGATGAAGTTGTGCAATCGGCAATCGGTTGTGAGGAACCGTCGCAACCCTTCTGCGTAAGTCGCGCGGGTGAACGAGTTGCTCGAAATGAACCCCAAGCGGCCACCGGGTTTCAACACTTCATGGCCGATCGCGTAGAAGTAAACGAACAAGTCGGCGGTGCCCGAGTAAACCGCCGGGAACCGCTTTTCGAGGTGTGCTTTGTATTCCTTGATCCATTCTTGGCGAACATACGGCGGGTTACCGATGACCACGTCGAACCCGCCGGCGGCGAACACTTTCGGGAAGGCGGCGTGCCAGTCGAGCGCCTTGGGGTGAACGGCGGGGTCGGACACGACGCTGTTGCCGATGATGATGTTGTGGTCCAGACTCGTGAGAACCTTGCCGAACTCCGCCGTCTTGATCCAGCATGACAGTCGGGCGATTTCCACGGCTTCGCCGTTCAGATCCACGCCGTACAGGTTGCTTTCGAGGATCGTTTTGCGGATGTCGAACAGCGTGTACCCCCGCAACGCGGTCAGGAACGATTGCGCCTGGGTGTACTGCTCGAAGAGTTGATCGAAGGCTTCGAGAAGGAACGCGCCACTGCCGCACGCCGGGTCCACGATCCGAATGGTGGCCAACTCTTCGACCCACCGTTCCCAGAATGCCACAAGCAATTTCTTGGCGGCATCGGTCAGTTCTTCGGCATCAAACACCTTGGGGTCGTCAAGAAGCTTCTTCGCAGTCCGCCCCAGTTTCGATTGGTGGTCCGTCCGCAATTTGTCGAAGCGCGCTTCGAGAACCGGAATCAGCGTTTCGCGGACGATGTACCGGGTGATGAACGCCGGGGTGTAGAACGCCCCCGCTTCCTTGCGGGAGTTCTTCTTCTGTTCCTTAAGCTTCAGCTCGGGAACCTTGCCCGCAATCACGTTTTGAATTTCTTCGAGGTCGGAAATGCTCTGCTCGAACACATGCCCCAAGATTTCCACGTCGATGAGCTTGGCTTCGGTGTCGGCGGCGTTGCCGTACTCGTAATCCGCGAGTTTCTTGAAACCCAAGCAGACCGCATCCGGGACGATGAGCGAATCGAGGAAGTCATCTTCTGCAAACAATCCGCCGTTGTACTGCCAGATTTCGAGCGCCTTGTTCCCTTGATCGACGGATTTGAAGAGGCCGGTGAAGTTCTCCCAAATCGGCTTGGGGTTGAACGGGTCGGAGTGCTGGTAGGCACGGGTGATAATGTCACGCGGCAACAGGCCCCGGTCTTCGCAGAACGCAATAAACAATACGCGGTCAAGAATCTTTTGCGTGGCCGTGAGTAACGCCGACGGTTCGCGGGCGGGGTTCTCGTGGCGGAGCGCCTTGAAGGTGAGTTCGCGGAGGTGGCGGTACTCGCGGTAGAACTCGTTGGTCAGTTCGCGGCCAATCTTCGCCGATTCGACCAACAGCGCGGCAAGGTGATTGCCCGACGGGGCAATCACCCGCTCCGCCCCGAGCAGGTACACAAACCGCTTCCACTCGAATTCATCGGTGGCGAGCTTCTGCGTCTCGAACCGCTCGAAGGTGAACTGATCCGCTTGCTTGCAGTACAACCGCGTTTCTTTCAAGTTGGTGACCAAGTACCAGTCGATTTTCAGGTTCAGCGCGTAGTACAACGCTTGCTCGAAGGCGGAGCGCTTGCGGCCAGCGTAGGGTCGGTCAAGCGGGTCGTTCGGTCCCTTGCCTTCGAGAACCACCAACGGCGTTTCCGGGTCCGTGCCGAACCGCCCGAACCCCGCATCGGCATACGTGCCATCGGCCTTAACGAATTGCTCCTTTTTGAACGTGTACGCCGTCGGGTTATCGGAGACCGTGACATAGCCAAGCACATCGCGGAAGATGTCGTACAGGAACTCATCCCGGACTTCGGTTTCCTTCAGCTTCACCTTCGACTTCGTGGCGAACATCTTCGCCCACTTCGCAATCTTGCCCTGATCGGCGTGCGGTGGCAGCGTGAACGCCCGCACCTTGGGCCGAACGGCTTCCGGACGAAAGAGCGGTTTCCCGTCGATGGACATGTCGCATCCCGTGCAAAAGAGGGCGGTTCAATCGAGGCAGTGTACCGGCTTTGTCAGTCCGGCAACATCTGGTCTTCGTAGTTGCCGAAAAGCCTTCCCTGTCCTTTCGGGTCAACGGCTGGCAATTCGTGAGTGATCCCGCGTCCAGCGGGACCATCCCCACCATCGCAACTGTTCGCGGTCATGGAAGAGGAAGTTTTGTTCACTTCAAAATCGAAAGCTGTATCGTTCGCCGTTTGTTCCAGTTCGATGAGAACATTTCGGATCAGTTCGTTGATGGGCTTTGTTCCGTCCATTGAGTGAATCACCCGATCACATTCGCGGGTAGTATCCCGATCTCTTTGCTCCGCTAGTGGGCGGACGATTTCACGGGGGCCAGTTGGTCCAGCCTGAATCGACAACGGTACTAACCCCAACAACAGCGACGCGGCCTTCAGTTTGATTCCCTCATCTTCAGAACGGTCATCAGTTGAGCGACGGTATCGACCGCACTGAACACAGAGTCGCGGAGCTTGTCGCCGATCTTGGCGTTCAGAACCGCACGGTGCCGATTCACTTCAGCCTGAAATAGAGGGGAGAAAATCCGCCACCGATAGACCGTTGAGCGGTTCAACCCGTGGGTGTCGGCAACCGTTTCATCCGAGCCGCCAACCGCAACCATCTGCGCGGCTTGCAATTGCTTCGGGGTCAACTGGCGAAGTTCCGGCTTGTTGCAAGGCGGTGCATCCGGTTGCAGTCGATTCTGTTTCACTGAGATTCCTCGTTGCGAAGAGTCGATGGACCCGATTCAGCATTTCGCTACACCCTTTTCCCCAGCATACCGGCTCAAAGTCTATCGCGCCAGGACAGTCCGACCGTAAGCATTGTTCGGCACGATTTCGTTTTGCGATACATATCCGATATGGTATATTCCGGCATGGCCACGATCCCCGACGAACCACCGATACCGAAGCCGTTGGCTTGGTTGCATGGCGAGATTAGGACTCCGCCGTTTGCTCGGGAAGCCCGGATCGAAGCGGGGGTGCTGTTGCGGATGTTGCAGAACGGCGAGTTCGTCACGATGCCACGATCGAAGCCGTTGCCCACGATCGGCCCGCGCTGCCATGAGTTGCGCATCCGCGATAAGAACCACAACTGGCGAATCGTCTACCGGATTGATGCAGATGCCATCATTATCGCGTCGGTCTTCGCCAAGAATTCGCCCGCCGTGCAAAAGGTTGAGTTCGAGAACGCCAAGCGTCGGCTTCGCCTTTACGATCAAGCTATTGCGAATGAGGAAAAATAACATGAACCCCACCAAAGCCGCCAAGTTGCAAGCCGCCGGATGGACACTCGGCAATGCGAATGAGTTTCTTGGGCTGTCGCCGGAAGAATCGGCGATGGTCGAATTACGGGTGCAGATTAGCCAGCGCATCCGCGAGTTGCGGACGGCTTCCGGACTGACGCAAAAGCAGTTCGCGGCGAAGTTGAAAACCTCTCAACCCCGCATCGCCAAAGTGGAAGCGGCTGCGGCTGATGTCTCGTTCGATACCCTCATCCGTGGCTTGTTGGCACTTGGCGGAACTGTTCAAATCGGCAAGCCGAACGCCCGAACACGAAAGCCGGTATCGGCGGGGTGACACAGTAGACTCGTTGCGCAATAGCGGGGCCGGTCGGCGTACTTTCCCCTTGCCCCAGTTTGCTTCAGCCGTACATCCGGTTGCGTAGCCCCGCCACATTCTTCATCATCACCGCGTGACGCTTCAACGGATTCCGATACTTGTCCGCCGCGATCCGCCAGATCTTCATCTTCCCGATCCCCACCACAATCCGACGCTGCGATAACGCCCGATTCGACGCCGTCTGCTCCGCTGTCAACGCCCCCGTCTTCGGCTTCTTGTGCGGCACCTCCATCGTCGTGCCCTGATTCCGAATCACCCGCCTTCGGCACGCCCTTCGGAATCAATAGCCGCGAGCGGTCGGACACCGTCTTGTCATGCACCGACCCCTTCGCCGACTTCGACACACACGCAATCCGCACCTGCGGCTTATTCTGCAGCGAGACTAATGCAGTTTCTCAAGTGAGTTCGGCAATATAGATTACCGAACAGGGTCGCCAATCACATTTTGATCGGTGTCTGTAGCCGGGGTTGTCTTGTCGATCGTTATGTTTACAAACTGCTTAACGAAGGCTAGCGCCCAGGCTACAGACCTCGTTGGGACAACCCAGTTTTTTAAGTCTCCGACTGGACGGCGTAAACAACCTATCTCTTGTGATCGCAGCACGTTACATTTTGAACTGATAGTGTCAGATACCAACCGTGCGACGTGAATGTTGAGGGATGGCATGTATTTCGCTGGTTTATGGTGTGAATACCCCTATAATCCGGTGAGACGGAGATGTCACCCACTCTGTCTGCGGTACTGTCAACCGTACTTTTTCACCGCATCAAGCATCCCCACAACAGGTACGAGTGCAACATGATTCGTTTTATTTGGGCCGCGTGTCTGGCCCTGGTCTTCGCCGCTATGAGCGGTGTTGAGGGCCGTGCGGCCTTCATCACAGACCCCACCGGCGACACTTTCAACACCGGGACAATCGACATCACGGGAACCCAAGTTGTTTTGGGGTCTCCCACGACAACGATTTCGATCCGGTTCGCCGGCGTTGTCGCAGCACCCTCCACGTTCGCAGCCAACAGCGTACTCGGCTACGTCGATCTTGACACATTGCCGGGACCGGGTGGCACGGCTCCGTGGGGCGGACCTGTGTCTGGTGGCAACAACTGGATTAACTATGGGATCACCAATTTTGGTGTACCAGGGCCAACGGTCGCTCTTGGTGACGAGTTTTACATCGACCTCAGTTCGGAGTTCTTCCATCCAGGACTCGTTGATGTTGTCGATACCACGACGAATTTAACTGTCGGGGTCGCTCCGGTTAGCTACGTTGGTAATTTGCTAACAATCAATTTGGCCTCGGCGTTGATCGGTTCGCCAGGCAGTCTGCGGTATGGTGCAATTGTTGGTGATTTTCTTACCCCAACAGACCGGGCACCCAATGGTGCTAGTGGCTTACTTGCGGAGTCGCCGATGAATGCTGTTCCTGCTCCCGCAGGACTTCTATTGGCAGTGACTGGTCTGCCAATCTTTGGTTTGGTTTCGCGGCTTCGTCGTCGTTCCACAGTGCAGGCGTAACGAATAACAGCTAATAAACCAGGGCGGGCGAGTCGCAGGACTCGCCCGCCCTTTTTGTTTGTTACCAATCCTGACCAAGTATTGGCGACACTGTTTCCTTCGCCAAAGCATTTTCGTTGTCGTTCCGGTGACCTGTTTTACAAGCCCGACGCGCCAGCGAGGTCTTGGCTTCCTCACTGGTGCGTCGGGCTGACGCGGATGATGCATTGAAACTGAAAGTGCTCGAAACGAAAACAGGCCGGGTTGCTATCAAGCAACCCGGCCTGTTTTTTCCTACTGCGGATTTACCCGACGCTGATTCCGCCGAGGAATGACAGGTCATCGACTTCAAAGTTGACATCCGTGTCGGTCGTCAACCAGGATTGTTGATAGGGGCGGAGAACCCGGCCCGTCCGAGTCGTGGTGATTGCGACAGTATTGCTCAACTCTTCCCCAGTCCGAACGATGGCGAACGGTGCCACAGACACTTGACTGAGTGGCGTGCCATGAAGCGGTGTCGTGAGCAATCCGGGTACGGACTGACCAAGGGTGGCCCCAGGCTCGATCAACTGTGGAAGCGGGGCGACCGAACC
>JANLRE010000972.1:0-5094 GCA_031368205.1 Fimbriiglobus sp.
CGATCCTTTGGGTTCCGACCGGCTTGGTCGAGTACATTTAGCACAAGTACAATTGTCCCCCGGTAGAATTTGACTCCCACGGGGGCATCCTTCTCAAACTAATGAGGAACGGAGATCGAACGACTCACCGCTTTCGCGGCAAGCATGACCGGATCAAACTGCGGCATGGCAGCAATCCGATTGCGCGCGTCATCTTCTGCGGTCCGCAGGTTGTGTTCGTACTCCGCAATCGGGGCCGGTATCGCTTGCTTGGAAAACCACTCTTCCATGTCGCTGACAGAAATCGGATCATTCCCGGTCCCTTGTGTGGTGCGATCACCCCACGTTTTTCTCCACGGCAATTCCTGGTGTGTGAGTTTGGATAAATGTGGTGGCGAATGCTGCTTGTAGGACTCCCAGATACTCAGGACGAATTCAGCTTCAGCCGGTGGTAAGTCTGGCGTGCTTGGGAAATGCGTGTCGGTGATTTCGGACACGCCAAACCCATCACGGAAGAAGCGGTAGACTTCGGGAACGACCGGCCCCAACCGCCACGCCTCCACGGTTTCCGGAAAGAGTTCGCTGTCCCGGACCACGAGAGACCACGACTGCGCGTAGTAAAGCAGTTTTTGCAAACGCAGATTCGTGAGCGGATCCGGTTCCTGGCCGCTCGATGCGAGTTTGGCGAATTCCTTGGCGATTGATAATGCGTTTGGCACGGTATTGACCCTCACTTTCATTGTGAGTTTGCTTCAGGCAGCTTAAACAACTTGTTTTGAGAAGGCTACTACCAAAACGGAGAATAGACCATCTGCGTTGACTGAACTTGGCAGACTGCCGCGCACCCGTGATCGTTCTCAGCGGAAATTCATTTGCTTCTCACTAGACTTGCCAGTGTAGTGGACTCTCCCGCCGTTGGGTGGATTTACAGGGGACGGCTACCTACAGTGAACACGAACAGACCGTGATCGACCGCGTCGGGATTTGGTATGCAGAATAACCCGGTTTGCAAAGTCTCGTATCGGCGGTCGCGGTTCTCGACGCGGTTGCCGGATGATCGGCGGTACACCCCGGCGCACTTTTGGCTGTTGGAAGTGGCGCCGGAAACGTGGCGGGTCGGGTTTACGCAGTTCGCCACGCGGATGCTCGGCGACCTCGTGGAGTACGGCTTTGAAGTGAAACCCGGCGCGGCGATCGAACTCGGGGAGACGGTCGGGTGGATCGAGGCGTTCAAAGCGATCACGGACTTGTACTGCGTCGGGAACGGGACGTTTTTGGAGGGGAACGCGGCGCTGGAAACCAACCCGTCGTTGTTCGACAACGACCCGTATGGTGCGGGGTGGTTGTACCTGTTTCGCGGCACGCCGGATGCCAATTGTGTTGACGTGACCGGGTACGTCGGGTTGTTGGACCTCGCCATTGATAAGATTCAGGGCAAGCCCGACGAAAGCAATGCAGGGGAAGGCGAATCATGAGCAAAGCGCGGTACGTGATGGTCGGCGGATTTCTTGGTGCGGGGAAGACCACGGCGTTGTTACGACTTGCCGAAAAGCTGAAAGCGGCTGGTAAAAAGGTTGGACTCATCACGAACGACCAAAGCGTTGGGCTGGTGGACACGGCGATGCTCGGCGCCCACGACTTCGCGGTGGAAGAGATCACCGGCGGGTGCTTCTGCTGCCGGTTTAATTCCTTGACGGACGCGGCGGAGAAGCTGTCTGCCACGGAACGCCCGGACGTGTTCCTGGCCGAACCCGTCGGCAGTTGCACCGACCTCGCCGCCACCGTGAGCTACCCGTTGCGGCGAATTTACGGCGATCAATTCTCCATCGCGCCGTACAGCGTGCTGCTCGACCCGGTACGGGCAGAGCGAATCCTCGGGCTGGCCACGGGCAAGTCGTTTTCGCCCAAGGTCGTCTACATCTACCTGAAGCAACTCGAAGAAGCCGACATTATCGTCGTCAATAAAATCGACACGCTGGACCAGCCTCGTCGGGACGCCCTCGTTGCGGCTCTGACGCTGAAGTTCCCGGAATCGAAAGTCGTGCTGCTCTCGGCCCGCGACGGCACCAACTTCGACGCCTGGGCCGACCTCATCGACACGGCGGAAATGCCCGGCGGCACGGCGATGGAGGTCGATTACGACATCTACGCCGACGGCGAAGCCCTGCTTGGGTGGATGAACGCCACCCTGACTGTGGCGAGCGACACGCCGTTCGATGGCAATGCGTACCTTGCAAAACTCGCCGCAGAGTTGCACAACAGTTTCACCGGGACCGGGGCCGAAGTGGCGCATTTGAAGATGACGCTCAGCCCGGACGAGGGGAACGACCTCGCGGTTGTGAACCTAGTCCGGACCGATGGCAAACCCGAATTTTCGCATTCGCTGCAAGATTTGCTGACGGGCGGGGAATTGATAGTGAACCTCCGCGCCGAAGCGGACCCCGAAGACCTGAAATCCGTCGTGATGGCTACACTCGAAACGTTGCAGAAAACCACGGGTGTGACGGCAACGGTCGAACACGCCGAATCCTTCCGCCCCGGACGCCCCGTACCGACCCACCGGATGACCCAAGCCTAACACCACCATGACCGTTCCGCTTCGCATCTTATACTGCAATTGTACCTACGCCCAAGTCGTCCCCAAGGCGGTGAAGGAAGAGGTTCTGCGCGGCCTGACGGCGTCCGGAGTGGCGTTCGACGCGGTCCCGGATTTGTGCGAACTCTCCGCGAAGAAAGACCCGTGCTTGGCCGAACTCGCGGCAGGTGGCCCGGTGAAGATCGCGGCGTGTTACCCACGTGCCGTGAAGTGGCTGTTCAACGGTGCCGGTGTGAAGCTTCCGGATGAGGGCGTTGAAGTGTTGAACATGCGGACCGACACTGCTGAAAGTGTTTTGGCCAATCTTCTGGGACACCCCGTACTTGAGCAGCCAGTTCCAGAACCGGGGGCGACATCGTGACCGCATTGCCTTTGCCGATTCTGAACACGATCACGCCACCGACCGTCAGCCAGTTCCGCGTGGCGGTATTTGAAGGCACCGGCAGCAAGCCGTTGGAGCCGGCGCAGCGCCACGAACTCGTTTCAACGCTGTTGCTCAAAGGCTACGCCGTCACCGTAGTTCGCGCCGGTTCCGGGGTGACGGAAATTCGTGGCGGTACGCTCGTGGTGCTTGGGCAATTCCACGACACCCACCCGCAAACCGCCGAAGGCCAATCGGGTGCGGTGACGATCCACTTCCGTAACATCGACGGCCTTGCGGCAGCCCAAGCAGTCGAACAAGTGGACGGCATCCGCAACGAACAGAAGATGCCCAAGCCCGGCAGTTGGAAGCCGTGGTTCCCGGTCATCGACTACGACCGCTGCACGAACTGTATGCAGTGCCTCAGCTTCTGCCTGTTCGACGTGTACGGCGTCAGCGCGGACAAGAAGATTCAGGTTCAGAACAACAACAAGTGCAAGACCGATTGCCCCGCTTGCTCGCGGGTGTGCCCCGAAGTGGCGATCCTGTTCCCGAAGTACCGGCACGGCCCGATCAACGGGGACGTGGTCAGTTCCGACGACATGCGCCGCGAGGCGATGAAGGTGGACATCTCCGCCCTGTTGGGTGGCGACATTTACCAAGCCCTCCGGGACCGCAGCGCGAAATCGAAATCACGGTTCGCCAAAGAGCGGGACGAAGACCGGGCGTTGCAAGAGCGGCAAAAGTGCCTCATCGAACTGGGCAACAAGCTCGACATCCCCGCCGAAGTGTTCGCATCGTTGCCTAGTATTGACCAGATTCGCGCGAAAGCCGAACAAGCGGCTGCACGCGGCGCGGCAGCCCTGGCAGACCAACCCAAGTAACGGACGCAACCCATGATCTTCAGCCTCGCCAAACGAATGCTCACCGAAGTCGATCCCCGACTTCTGTGGAAGTTCGCGTTCAACTTCGGGCTGAAAGGGATGGTCTCCGTCGAGCGGTTCAAGTCCCGCAACCGGCGCGGCATTCACTTCCCGCCGTTCCTGTACATCTCGGTCATCAACAGTTGCAATTTGAAGTGCCAGGGGTGTTGGGTTGACGTGCAAGCTCCGCGCAAGATGATCGACAAGGACACGCTCAACAAAGTGATCCGCGACGCCAAGAAGCACGGCAACAGCTACTTCGGCATCCTGGGCGGCGAGCCTTTTCTGCACCCGGACTTGCTTGACGTTCTCGACGCCCACCCCGACTGCTACTTCCAGATATTCACCAACGGCCAACTCATCACGGAAGCCGTCGCCAAGCGGCTCCGCAAAGCCGGCAACGCCACACCACTGATTAGCGTCGAAGGCAGCGCGACCGTCAGCGACGAACGGCGCGGCCGATTGAACGTGCTGAACCGCACGATGATGGGCATCGAAAACTGCCGCAAAGAGGGCCTGATTACTGGCGTGGCCACCAGCGTGTGCCAGACCAACATCAAGGACTTGCTTTCCGAAGCGTGGTTGAAGCGGCTCATCGAACTCGGCGTCCACTATGCGTGGTTCCACACGTACCGCCCCGTTGGCCCGGAGCCGACCGTGGAACTGGCCCTGACCCCCGAACAAATTCTCCAAGTGCGTCGGTTCATCGTGACGATGCGGACGAAGTTGCCCATCGCCATTGTTGACCCGTACTGGGACCACAACGGCCAAGCCCTCTGCCCGATGGCAACCGGCGTCAGCCACCACATCGGGCCATCGGGTGGCATTGAACCATGCCCGATCATTCAGTTCGCCAAGGAATCGGTGTACGACGAACGCGGCATCTACAACCTGCTGACGCAATCGGCGTTCCTAAAAGACTTCCGCGAAGCCTCCGCAGCGGTGACACGAGGTTGCGTGGTTCTCGAACGCCCGGACTTGGTGAAGTCGCTGGTCCTGAAACACGCCGCCCAGGACACAACGTCGCGTGGCACGGCGTTGGCCGAACTCGACGCCATGAAGCCCCGCAACAGCCAACACAACCCCGGCCACGAAATCCCCGAAGAACACTGGGCCTACCGCTTCGCCAAGAAGCATTGGTTCTTCGGCTTCGGTGCGTATTCTTAGAGGCAGACATCAAGTTGTGGCGTCTGTGGAAGTATTGATTGGTAGGTCGGGGTCGAGTTTCGAGGCCC
>JANLRE010000984.1:0-2401 GCA_031368205.1 Fimbriiglobus sp.
CGACCACACCTGCCTAGGCCGCTGGGGCAACCCCGCCGAGCTAGTCGGCCCCTGCCTACTCCTCGCCAGCGACGCCGGCAGCTACATCACCGGGCAAACCCTGTACGTCGATGGCGGCTATCTGGCGCGGTAGACGAGGTAGTCAAGAATTTTACGAGATCGGGAGTGACTAGTTGTGTTACCGTGTGTTGGTCCAAATTATGATGCCGCAAATTGACTTAACCCGAATCAACTTGAAAAGTTCACGCATTGGACATGTGAGGTATTTTTGAGGGCGAAGTAGCTTATGCCTCCGACAACAAGCCAAGACTTCCAGAGAGTAGCACGCCAACGGTTGAACACCGCGGAGACTTTGTTACGTGAGGATTTGACGCTTGATGCTCAATACATCGGCGGTTACACCGTTGAGTGTTCACTGAAAGCGCTTATCTTGCTTCGAACTGCCGATACTGAAAAACAAGATATGCTGAAACGGATCACTACCGGAGCGAGTATGCACCAACAAGTTGTCCTGCTTGGCAAGTTACGCGATTTGGGGATCGAACTCCCGCTAGTGCTAGCCAAGCGGATGCGACGATACGATTGGTCAACCGAACTGAGGTACGAAACGGGACGGCGGGATACGGGTGAGACCACAGCCTTCCTGAAAACGGCGAAAGCCATTTACGATTGGGTGGAGAATCAACTGTCATGATTAATGCAACTGCGCTCCGTTGGGAAGCCATGCGTACTGAGGAGACACGCCGAGTCGAAAATGTCCTTCGTATCGAGGGGTTTGAGAAGGTCGATGCCTACCGCTACAATTCGGCGTCGATCCGTGTTCGAGTCATTGATTCCCGATTCGAGGGGCTTACGCCCGAAAAGCGAGACGCGATGGTTGAACCCCTCCTTGAGCAGCTACCGGAGCGCACCCAGGCCGACATCATGACCCTCTTGACCTTCGCGCCCTCCGAGATCCAGCAGACCCCGAAAACGTTCAGACAGTTCGTCAAGAACGTGGAGTTCGACGACCCAAGCCCGTCAATGCTGTGAGTTACCCTCACCGCAGCGGTGTAGGGGAAGCCAGATTTTCTGACCGGTAGGCTAATCGTTCTCATTCTTTGCAACAGCAAATTCAGATTTGGCGTGAATGACACTTGCTATTTGGGAATACTGTGAACTAGAATGGACTACTTGCGGAACCTGTACGGTACGCAAATATCTCCCACCATGACTTGCTCAGGTGCAGAACAGATGGAATCGCCCCAATTCAACTGTTATGAACACAATCCCTGCTGCGTCGTGGTGGACCGGCGAAGCGTTCACGTCGAGTGCGAGCGTGAAGCGGATCGCTTTAAGTGGATTGAAAGCGAAAAAGTAGGGTACGACCTGGGTGAACTGGCGATTAGGAACTGGGTCCGGCAACACTGGTGGGATTATCTCCGGGCACGGTGGCTGGAACATCTTCGAGGCAATTGTTTCTGGACGGAACTGGATCGCGGTGACTTTGGTCTCTTGCAAAAGGACTTCACGGAACACAAACAACTTCTCAGTCAGATTGTCAACTTCCTCAAAGATGGCCGCGAAAACCTTGGCGTGATTGCCTGGGCCGATCACAACGAAATCCCGTCCGAACCCGTCCTGCAAATCCTCGAAGCACTCGACATCAACAGCCGCCGTCTGATCCACAAGTTCGATTGCGTCGCGTAAACTGGTACGGTTTTTTCACATCATTTGCTTCAACAGCTTCAGGAACTCCCGCATCCACGCGGGGTTGTCGTGCCAGGTGCGGGCGGTCACGAGGTTGCCACAGACGCATACTTCCGCATCGACGTAATGGCCGCCGAACGACTCAACATCCAGTTTGCACTTGGCGACCGTCGTGGCCGTTACTCCTTTGAGGACGTTGGCGGCGGCAAGGATTTCGATGCCGTGACAGATGGACGCGACTGGTTTTTTGCGGGTGAAGAATGCCTGCGTGATTCGCAACAAGTCTTCGTCATAGCGCAAGTATTCTGGTGCGCGACCGCCGGATAGCACCAAGCCAGCGTAGTCGTCCGGGTTCACGGTTTGAAACGCCACGTCCGCTTTGAGTTTGTAGCCCGGTGATTCGATTGTGATGTCCCAATCCGGGTGGCGATCGTGTTGCACCAAGTGATACACCCGTGCGGCAGGACCGGCGACGTGAACGGTGTAGCCTTCCTCTTGCAGGCGGAACAACGGGTAAAACGTATCAAGCACTTCGGCGGCATCGCCGATCACGAGTAAAATCGCAGGCATCACAACTCTCCGCACCAAGGAACCGATTCGGGGTTACTATACAGGCATGTTGTTCGTGACCGTTGAATTTTATGGCGTCCCGCGCCACCGTGCTGGTGTGGCAGACTTGCGGGTTGTGCCGGGAACCGTGGCGGAAGTTTTA
>JANLRE010001026.1:0-3366 GCA_031368205.1 Fimbriiglobus sp.
CGCTCATCGCCACGTCCACGTTGTTCACGTAGGTGGCTTTGGCGAAGACACTAACCGGCTCGTCGTGCATCCACCAGCGGATGCCGTAGGTCGTGTAACAGCCGACATCGAGTAGCCCGCCGCCGCCGGCCTGGGGCTGCATCCGGATGTTGGTCGTGGGCAGCCCGGCGAGGTCAAAGGTGAACGCGGCGATCACTTTTTTGACTTCGCCGATGGCGCCGGAATCGAGAAACTTGCGGAGCTTGTACGTTCGCGGGTGGTGCGGCCACATGAAGCCGTCCATCAACCGCACGCCCTTACTACGACAGTAGGCGACGAGTTTTTCGGATTCAGCCGCAGTCACCGTGAGTGGTTTTTCGCACAGGATGTGTTTACCGTGATCCGCTGCTTTTCGGGTCCACTCGTCGTGCATGTGGTTCGGCAGCGGAATGTAAACCGCATCAATCGTGGAGTCCTTCAGCAGTTCTTCGTAACTGCCGTATGCCTTGGGAATGCTGTTTTTCGTGGCCGACGCCTGGGCTTTTTCCAAGGTGCGACTGGCAATGGCTTCGACGTTCGCCGTTTTGGAAGCATGGAATGCTGGCATGAGGCGAGCGTTAATCCCGGCAACGCCAAGAATGCCCCAACGGAGTGACTGCGTCATAAATTTGGCTTCCGAAATCGTGGGTGAGTTTAATGCGATTAACTTACGTGCCCGAACCTCTCGTCGCCACAAGTGTCACTTTTCTCTCGAAGTGGAACCTGGACACCCCCGACTTGAACCCTCCGCATGGCACGCCCCACACCCGACGAAGCCGCCCTGCTCCGCACGATTTGCGCGACGCCCGCCGACGACTTGCCACGGCTGGTGTACGCCGATTGGCTCGAAGAGAATGGCCGCAGCGAACGGGCCGAGTTCATCCGGTTGCAAGTCGGGTTGAGCGAACAACTGCCCCGATCGCGCCACTACGACCGCTTGGAGCGCATCAAGGAATTGTTCGACACTCACAAGCAAACCTGGTATCAGGAAGTCCCCAAGTGGGCACGGTATCGCAAAGTCGAATACATTGATTTAGACGACTATTCCCGCGGGTTTCTGACCGAACTATCAGTCGATACCTCCCCGTTTCTCCAGTTCGGCGTGCAAATTTTAGACCGGATTCCGCTTCAAAGGGTTGAGCTTTGCAACGCCAACAAACTGCTTCCGCAGTTGGCCACGTGCCCTTGGCTCGCGCGGCTTCACCACTTAGACTTGAGCTACATGTCGTTCAACAGTGATGCCGTTGTCGCGTTGGCCGATTCCCGTTACTTGCAATCGGTCCAAGAACTCAATCTCCGGTGCAGCGACGTTAACGACATCGGCACACGGGCGCTAGCGAACTCGCGGTTCATTCGGGGTCTGAAGGTACTCGACCTACGGTGGAACAGAATCAGCATTGGGGCAGTCAAAGTGCTCGCCAACTCTCCGAACTTGCAAAACATCGTGCAACTAGATTTACGAGGCAACCAACAGCTTCAAGGGTACGAAGGCCGCATCGAAGATTGGTTCGGGAAACGGGTTGTGATTCACGACGATGTCGAATAGTGCAAGTCTGGTGGAACTGTTCGGGTTTCGCGGAGGTCTGCGACCCCTGCCGGGGTCGTAATCGTGACCTGGGGTGTCGCTGCGCTCAACCCCAGGCTAATCGCTGGCATCCCTACCGGGATGCCTCAGGTTGTTCCTATCCCAACGGGATGTTCCGGATTGGTTTTCATCCCGAAGGGATTACAGCCATTAGCCTGAGGTTGAGCGTAGCGACACCCCAGGTGAGAGCACCCTCCCAATTCAACGCATCCTGGAGGGATGCCAGCGAGATGCCAGCGATTCGCCTGGATTGAGCGCAGCGACACCCCAGGTATGGGAGCGCGCAACGACACCCCGATCGCACATCCGCGACACCCCAGGCTCTGCCCACCCGGTCTTCACTTGGGCAGGGTACAGGTGTACCATACCGGCATGTTGCGTGAATTGGCGGTGCAGAATCTTGCGTTGATTGAAGACGTGCGGGTCGAACTGGCTCCGGGGTTTTGCGCCTGGACTGGCGAAACGGGGGCGGGGAAGTCGCTGCTTCTTGGGGCAATTGGCTTGTTGTTAGGCGACCGTGGCAGTGCGGACATTATTCGGGCAGGCCAGGATGAATTGCGGGTGACGGGGCGGTTCGAGCTGTCACGGCCGGAACAACGCCACGCTGCCGAGGAGATGCTACAGACGAAGATTGAAGAGAACGAATTGATCCTGACCCGCCGCTTGTCCCGCAACGGCCGGAGTTCCGCACTCGTCAACGAACACCCGGTATCGGTCGCCACGCTCCGGCGACTCGGGGAGATGTTGGTCGATGTTCACGGCCAACGGGAAAGTTACTCACTTCTTCAACCCGCCTATCAACTCGAACTGCTGGACGCCTTCGGGAAGCTCACCGATTTACGCAATGGCTACGTGCGAGTTGCGGAGACGGTCCGCAACCTGCGTCGCCGGCACAAGGAGTTGTCGGAGGCGAGACTAAACCGGCAACGCGAACTGTCGTTGGTCCGATTTGAACGGGACGAACTCGATACCGCCGCGCTAAAAGCGGGCGAGTTTGAAATGATTCAAAAGGAGCGCGAGACGTTGATCCACGCCCAATCTCTGGCTGCATTCACCGGGTCCGTGGCCACTCGGTTGTACGACGAGGAAGGCTCCGTGGCGGTCATCCTCGGGCGGCTCATCAAGGAAGCTGCGAAGTGGACGAGTCTTGATAAGAAACTGACAGATGTGGCGAAACGGTTGGAAACGCTGAAGCCCGAAGTGGAAGACTTAGCCGATACTTGCCGTGATCTTTCGGAGTCGTTCGAGGCCAACCCGGAACGACTGGATGCGATCGAACGCCGTCTCCAATCGCTGAAGAAACTCGAAAACAAGTACGGCAAGTCGATCCCCGATCTCATCGCCTACCGTGGCACGTTGGACGCCAAGGAGCGAGAGTTGCAACAGCAGGAAGATGACCTCGCGGGGATCGAAGGGGCGTTGAAGAAATCGTTCACAGAACTGAAAGACGCTGCGGCGGTGTTGAGCAAAGCGCGTGCAAAAGTGGCGAAGAAACTGGCCGCCGAGACGCAGAAGCACCTCGTCGATTTGCACATGGAGAAGGCGAAACTGGACGCGGTCCTTGAGCAAATCCCGCTGACCGATGACCCGACAGCCGATGTTCCCGCGTGCGGCACCGATCACCTCGAATTGATGCTGATGGCCAACCCCGGCGAACCGTCCCGACCGCTCCGCAAGGTTGCGTCCGGGGGCGAACTGTCCCGGACCATGCTCGCGCTGAAGACCGTGCTCGCGGCCCACGACCCGGTTCGCACGCTGGTGGT
>JANLRE010001097.1:0-3759 GCA_031368205.1 Fimbriiglobus sp.
TACACGAAAATCGACGACCCTCTGTATGCGTTCAACCCGGATACTTTCCTCTGCTTCTTCGGCTGGAACGAATCGTTTAAGGGCGAAGCGGGTCTCGAAAATTTTAAGCAGCAGTACGAGAAGTTCATCGACGACTTCACCGCGAAGTACCCACGCGACGATGTGAAAAGTCCTGCCCGGTTCGTGCTCGTCTCGCCGCTCGCGTTTGAAAACACCGGCGACATATTCTTGCCGAACGGTGCGAAAGAAAACGCCAACTTGAAGCTCTACACCGCAGCCGTGAAAGCGGTCGCCGAGAAGCGGAAGCTGGCGTTCGTCGATGTGTTCACCCCAACTCTCCCCTTGTTCGAGAAGGGCGGCAACAAGCTGACCGTCGGCGGTTTTCAGTTGAACGAAGCCGGGGATAAAGTCGTCGCCGAGGTGCTCGACCGGCAACTCTTCGGCAAACCGTTCGATGGTCCGAAAGCCGGGACGACCGACTTTGAAAAGCTCCGTGCGGCAGTCATCGACAAGAGTTGGGTCCACCAGCAAGACTACCGGATGGTGAACGGCTGGTACGTCTACGGTGGGCGGCGAACGTTTGACACGGAAACGTTCCCCAAGGAATACGTCAAGCTCCGGAACATGGTCAAAGTCCGCGACCAATACGTGTGGGACTTGGCGAATGAAAAGCAAGTTGCTGCAAAGCCGGACGATTCCAAAACGGGCGAACTGTACGTCCCGCCCACGCGGTTCGGCCAACCGGGACGGGAGTACTCCGAGAACGCGGTCGGCGGTCCGGTCATTCAGAAGCCGGCCGATTTGATTAAAGGCACCCACGTGCCGCCGGGCTTTGAAATGAAGCTTTTTGCCGACGAGTCGAAGTTCCCCGAGATCGCCAACCCCGTGCAAATCAACTTCGATAATAAGGGGCGACTTTGGGTGGCGTGCATGCCGAGTTACCCCCAATGGTTGCCAGGCGACCCGAAGCCGGCCGACAAGTTGGTGATCCTCGAAGACACCGACGGTGACGGCAAAGCCGATAAATGCACGGTCTTCTACGACAAGCTTCAGTGCCCGACCGGGTTCGAGTTCTACAACGGCGGGGTGTTGGTCGTCGATCAACCCCGGATGATGTTCTTGAAAGATACCGATGGCGATGACAAAGCCGACGAAGTGACGTACCTCATGGACGGCTGGGCGACGGACGACACGCACCACACCTGCGGTGCGTTCGAGTGGAGCAACGGCGGCTTGTTGCACATGCTGGAAGGGATCGCCACAAGCACGACACTGGAAACCTCGTGGGGGCCGCACCGCAGCGCCGGAGCGGGTGGGTGTTATGTCCTCGATCCACGTTCGATGAAGATTCGTCAGTTCGGTCTTCCCGGCATGGCGAACATGTGGTGCTACGTGTTCGACGAGTGGGGTCAGGGGATCGTCGGTGATGGTACCACGCCGAACCAAACATGGGACGTGCCGATCTCGGGGCAGCAATACCAAGGCCGCAAGGGGATTGACTTCATTCTGCCGGAAGGCGTGCGCCCGAACCTGGGCAACGAGTGGCTTGTGAGCCGGGCGCTGCCGGATGACGTGCAAAAACAGTTCACCTACGCCTGCGTCATTAAACTCAACGGCCTCACGCGGTACAAAATGCGCGACGACGGTGCCGGGTTCCGTGGCGAACGGGTGAAGGCAAAAGATGGTACATACGACGATTTGGTTCGTTCCCCCGATAAACACTTCCGCCCCGCCGACCCGATGATCGGTCCCGACGGCGCCCTCTACTTCGGCGACTGGGCCAACCCGCTGATCGGCCACATGCAGTATTCGCAACGCGACCCGAACCGCAACCACGTCTTCGGGCGGATGTACAAACTCGTGGGCGTTGATAAACAACCACTCAAACCCGTCACACAACACGGCAAGTCCGTGGCTGAAATCCTGGAGCAGTTCCGCGAGTACGAATGGCGGACCCGCTACCGTGCCCGCACCGAACTCCGTGCCCGCCCGGTCATGGAAGTGTTACCTGCATTAACGGATTGGGCGAATAAACTTGATCCCAACGACAAGGACTATGATCGCCTCCGGTGCGAAGCCCTTTGGATTCAACAAAGCTTCCACGCGGTCGATCCGAAGCTCGTCGATGCGGTTTTGTTAGCCAAGGCGTTCCAAGCGCGTGCCGCTGCCGTTCACATTTTGGCGGACGAACGCGATCGGGTTCCTGGGGCCGTTGACCGCTTCAAGAAAATGGTGACGGACGAACACCCGCGCGTGCAGACCGAAGCCGCACGGGCGCTCAGCTTCTACCCGACCCCCGATGCAATGGCCGCCGTTGCGGAGATTGCGAAGAAGCCACTCGACTATTGGACCCGATACACTGTCGAATCCGCCCTCGCCGCCAACGAACCGATCTGGCGCCAGGAGTATCTGACGGGCAAGTTGACCACGACGAATCCGGGTGCCGGTAAGCTCATGGATGAAATCCTCAAGACCAACAAAGCCGGGGGCGCGGCAGCACCCTGGTTGAAACTCCTGCTGAGTCAGGAAGAGAAATCGAAGGAAGAGCGGAACAAAGCGATGACGGCCATGACGACGATGTACGGGAACGGAACCAAAGGGCGTGAAGTCTTCCAGCGACTTTGTGTGGCGTGCCACAAGGTCGGCAACGGCGAAGGACTAGAATTTGGACCCAACCTTGATAAAGTTGCCACGAAGTCGAACCGCTTCAAACTGATCGAGTCGATCATCGACCCGAACGCCGAAGTCGAAGCCAAGTACCTGTCCACCCGCATTGATACGATTGACGGCAAAGTCGTGGTCGGGCTGATGGTGTCCGAAACGAAGACCGAAACCGTAATCTTCGACGGCAAGGCCAAGGTGACGATCAAAGCCGACGACATCGACAAGAAAACACTGTTGAAGCAGAGCAGTATGCCGGAAGGCCAAGCCGGGACAATGTCACCAGCCGAGTTCCTCGACCTGATCGAGTACCTCGCAGGACTGAAGTAGAAATGCGAAGCCAGAATTAAAGGATAGAAGGGCAGTTAATAGCTGCCCTTCTATCCTTTAATTCACACTAGCACAATCACATACCTATCGCTCGGTTTGCAATTTTTTCGTTTCCTTCACCGCGAGATTGTTTGCCCAGTCCGTAACTCTTTGATAACCTAGGTAATATAAGTCGTGCAAACGTGATCCGAGTGGCATCAGACTTTGGGTAGGCCTGCGAAACTACATGTGGAAAACGCCTCAACTTACCTGCTATTTTAGCCGATTTAATCAGACAGATAGTGGTTAGGCATGATTGGCGAAATAGGAGAACCAGGAATGTTGCAACGGGCGGATTCACCACCACACATTACCTCCAAAGTTGGTGTCTCCGAGGCAACTTTCAAGACTTTGGAACGTCAGATGCACTACGGGAAGATGAGTTAACTCTCTTTAGGAAGTGTCGGCGATTTTTAGCTGACTGAACAGGATGGGCGGGACGTCAAGCACGGACTCGCACCAAATCATCCCCGAGAAGCCACGGCAGGCAAGCATTTTGAGAAGGACTCTCACAGGTTATCCGAGAGATGAATTCGTGCGCTCCCAACTGGGTTTGGGTGTGAATTATTTGTAGTACCGAGATCCTGTGGTCAATCCCGGTGATCTCAGGATCAATGAAAAATCCTTGGTCTTCGCTCCGACTATTTAATTCGAGGTGAAATATGTCTGGTAAAGCCGTCGGTCGCAATGCCATTCTCCCATTCCGCCCCCGGCAATTACCGGAGATTG
>JANLRE010001123.1:0-4497 GCA_031368205.1 Fimbriiglobus sp.
CGTCGGCGTGACTCGCTTGCTCTCAGGCTTTCAGCCTTTCAGCCTGAATCTGTTATTGCCGGTTGACCCAGGGCGTCGTCGCAAAGCCTCCTCGCCCTGGGCTAAGTTCTCCCAGGCTTTCAGCCTGAAGATAAAACCGGCCCTACGACGGTGAAAGCGGTGCCCTGCACCGCAAGAAACGCCAGCGCGTCTTCGGGCACAAGCATCTCGCCGTTCGCCCAACTCTTGAAGCTGAACCGACCCGCAAGACTGCTCAACGCCGCCCGTTTCGATTCGATATTCGGAAATCTGATGAGGATCATGTCGCCAGTGTAATCCCAATGTGCAGTGACATCAAGAACCCTGCGGTCGAATACGGTCTAACGGGTGCGGCAAATGTTGCTGGCAGGCTGATGGTTGCGAGATTTGTAGGTCGCGGTCGAGCTTTGCGAGGCCCGACATTTGGTAGTCAATCGAAAGAAATCAGCCGTTCTATCAGTGGAAGCTCCATGTCGGGCCTCGTCGCAAAGCCTCCTCGACCACGACCTACAAGACTGGCCCGAAAAATTGGCCAAAGGAATCAACGATGCGAAAACCGACCATAAAACAAGCGGAAACGTGTCACTCATAAAGACAGTTCATGGCGAGTCAGGACTGGAGCCACGGTACACGACACGGTTGTGATAGTCGATGAAACGCTGCCCGATGAGCTGTCCGTCGGCCCGACGAAATTCAGACGCGGTAAGCGGGATGGCTCCAAGATCGCACGCAGCGTGGTGGTTTGGGCAAAGGCAGAGGACGTTGTCGCTAGTGTCTGGCCCGTTGTGCGGCGTGCCCAGGGGCTGGATGTGGTGCCCCTCGGCGTACCGCGAGCCATTAGGCAGGATAATCGTATAGTCACAGAGTTGGCACTTAAAATTGTGTAGTTGCTTAATTCGCTTGGTGAGCTCAGTATCCCTCACGATGCGGGAGACAGTGACACCTACCCGGTCCGCCGGCTGGTCAATTCTAAGCAACTCATCCGTGACCGTGACGACCTGAACCGACTTGGGCAACTGATCCGTGACCGCAATGATGTGATCCAAGATGGTGGCGGATTCGCGTGTCAATTCGCGGACCCCTCGCGTTGCTTGGTTGTTTAACTTGGAGTCCGAGTCGAAGAATGGCTCTTTCGGTCCTTTTTTAGACTCGAAGCGGAGTTGCTTCGTCAGGGCGGGGGCCAAGCGGCGGTTAAGGTCGAGCAATGTACCGGATTCCTCCAGGCCTACGATCCACTCTTCGGCGTCATACAAGTTGTCTTCTTTCCAGCGTCGAACGGCTTCCTGGCGGGAGATAATTTCCGTTACGATCATGCGACCGCCGAGATACAGTTGCCCTTCACTCAGAGACACGATGTACACAGAGTCACCGACAGACACACCTCGCTTATGGAAGTTGTTGCTGCCGGACGAGCACACCGGCTTCCCCTCTCCATTCCAGGGTCTCCAATAGCAAAACTGCCAGTGACATGTCCAAAAACGAGTCACTCTGAAAGCCCTCTTGCCGCCTAACCATCTAGCTCAAGTGCCGGCCCGGCTTTGGGGCCGGTCACCTGCAGCGCCTGGTTCAGCCTGACTTGTGCCCGAAGCCCCCGGCGGCCGGCCGCCGAGCAGTATGCGGGCTAACCCGAACACCAACCCGCCGACGAGCACGACCCACCCCCCACCACGTCTGCGGACGCCCCTCCCAGGCCAGCGGGGCCACCCACACCAGACCGCCGGCACACCCGACGAGGGTCAGGATGGCGACAAGACGGACCAACTCGACCAGCACCCGCACGCCCAGCGTGGTCGGCCGGTCCGAGGAGGTCTGAGAGGGTGCTTGAGAGTCGCCCATTCGTGCGCCCTCTGCGGCCGAACCAATAGTGGACAGAATTATCTATGTTCTTTTCGACTAGCTGTTGTGCCCAACACAGAACAACCGAAAATCGCAACCTCAGCAAGATTTCCCAACCGTTATGCACATTCTCTGAACGCAGCGAACGAGCGTCAAGAGAAAATCTGAAAATTCGACTATTATCATCCTATTTAAATGGCAGCAGTGGACGGGTTCCACGAACTTGCTCACAACTGGCCGACCTGAGTGACCTCCGAACTTCCGGAAACCACAATGTTCGGCTCGGCTGGCAGCGATTGGCTCGGCATGGGCTGACGGGCGACGCCATCAACGAAGATGAGGCCGCTCTCTTTTTCGCGCTTCTTGATGTCTAGAAACATTAAGTCTAAATCGTAATTGAAACGGGCCGCGTACTCGTCACGGATCCGCCGCACTTCGTCCACGATCGGATCGGTCATGGGATCGACTCCAAGAGTTCTTCGGGTGTACAGATTATGGGGGCCTTCAGTCCTTTGGCAATGCAAACCGCCTCAATGACGGGCCGCATTGTGGCGTTGGCCATGTGCCGACAATTCCACGTCAACAAATAGGGAATCGCCTTCGTGGCTGCGACAGCAATGTGCTGCGCATCGGCGGAAGCCTTCGTTGGCAATGCTCCCGCACGAAGAAGCTCCTTCGCCAAGTCACGAGCTTCTTGTGTCGTTTCAATCACCAGCATGGGTTGTAAAACGAGCAGCCGTTCCTTAGCGGCCTGCGCATCTCCAGCCCCGGTTTCGTCAAGCACGAGTCTCGAAACGCAAAGCTCGTAGTAGCTCCGGCGGGTGTTCCACCAGTCGTGAGTCACCTGTTGATGCCCGGCGACTACCACGTCGCGGCTGGGCCACGCCGTCAGGTAACTCACGAAGGTCGTCTCGATGTAGACACGCACTGCCATGATTGCCTACACCAGTTCGCGGATCGGTTTGCCGTCGGTGACGAATTGCGGGCGACCCGTGGGGTCCATGACGCTGGTGGTTTCGGGGTCGAGGCCGAGGGACTTGTACAGGGTGGCGAACACGTCGTTGAACTCGATCGGGCGGTCCTTGGCGAACTCGCCGAGGCGGTTCGTGCTGCCGATGACTTGGCCCGTCTTCAGCCCGCCGCCCGCCAGCAGCGCGCAACTGACTTGTGGCCAGTGGTCGCGGCCCGCGTCCTTGTTGATGCGGGGAGTGCGACCGAATTCGCCCCACGCAATCACGGTCACATTGTCCAGCATGTCCAACCGTTCCAAGTCCCAGATGAGTGCTGAGAGCGCTTGGTCGAGCTTGCCGCCGTGGTCGCGGACGAGGTCGAAGTTTTTGTTGTGGCTGTCCCATCGACCGTAGCTCAGGGTCACGCAGCGGGCGCCGGCCTCGACGAGCCGTCGGGCCATCAGGAGTTGGTCGTTCGATGTCGGGGCGCCGTCGAACTGGTATTTGTACGGCTTGCCGTCGCCGTAACGGTCGCGGATGCGGGGGTCTTCCTTCGACAGGTCGAGGGCTTCGATTAACCGACTCGACAGCAGCACGTTCATCGCCCGTTCGGTATGGGCGTCCATCCCGATCAGGGAGCCGTTCGCGTCCAGTTCTTTGCGGAGGGAGTCGAACCCGGAGAGCAGCGACTTGCGGTCGTTCAGGTGCGATTGGTTCATCGCGTTCAGCTTCATGTTCGCCAAGTCCGGCCCGCTCGGGCGGAACGCGGAATACGTGCTACCCAGGAACCCGGTTTGCCCCGGATCGCTCCACTCGACGTGCTGTGTGCGTTCGGCCAAGCCAACGAATGGTGGGACGGACGGGTCAACCGGACCCTGTAACTTCGTCAGCACGGAGCCAATACTGGGACGACCGCCGAGCGTGGCCAGCGACGATTTCGGGAACCCGGTCGTACACTGATACCCGTCGTGGCCACCCTTCGCGCCAACGATCGAGCGGATGATGGCGAACTTGTCCATCATTTGGGCAATGCGGGGGAAGACTTCGCAAATCTCGATGCCGGACACATTGGTTTTGATCGGGCGAAACTCGCCGCGAATCTCGGCGGGGGCGTCGGGCTTGAGGTCGAACATGTCCTGGTGCGGCGGTCCACCACCGAGGAATACGTTGATGACCGCCTTGTGTTGCGTCGGCGAGAACGCCGGGTCTTGCTTCTTGGCCGCCGCCTCACTGCGGTGGATGTCGGCCAGTGTCAGCGTCGTGGCACCAAATGCGAACGCACCGATTTTCAGCGAGGATCGCCGCGTGATCCCGTCGCAATACCGTGTTGGTTCACCGAGAAGAGTGAGCATCGGAAAGTCCCTCGGCAGGCAGCAAAGTTGGTGGGATAATAACCAGATTATCTAGCAGTGTTATTAGAGTAGCCGCAACCCGCGCGTGAAGCAAGCAGAAAAGTGCCGAGTCGGAGAGCGAACCGGCGATGTGTGCCGCCCGAGTAATATCCGTTCATCTGCGCGTGACAGATCACCCAACAGGTTACACAGCCGGTTCGCCAAAATCCAACGGCCACCAAGTCCCGTCTCGCTTCCGTCTACCGCACAGGGTATCTTGTGTGGAGTCACGTTGTCCTTGTGCGGATGGTTCATCATAATGCGGACGCTCTTCCCGATTGGTGTGGTTTTGCTCGTGCGGT
>JANLRE010001149.1:0-8388 GCA_031368205.1 Fimbriiglobus sp.
AAGCCGCCGGCCTCGCAGCCGCTTCGGAGCAACGACCCGCAAATCGCCGAATCTGCCATGCCATCCACCCGTTACGCACTGTGCCAAAACCGTTGCTACTGAGGATACAGCCCACGAATTCAATGGACACCACGGGCGCGAAAAGGTGATTGCGTGAGATGTTCACGGTGTACGGCGACGAATCCGAATGGATCCCGGCGAGATGACACAAAATCCCCCGACGAGTTCGGCAGCATGATCGCGGAATAAACTAGCCACGGCTTCCGCTTTGGCAGCCGGAGATAAACCCGCCAGGCGCAACAAGACTACCCCGTTGTGGAATCGTCCGAGTCGGTACACCAATTCGCCAAAGTCTTTATCCCCCGTCACAAGTAAGGCGTTCCGCATGTTGGCCTCATCCAACACCTCGTCATCCGAAATGCTCGGTGACAATTCTGCTACGTAGATGGTCACATGCCCCTCGGCCCTGAGCCGATCGACGATTTCGCGTTCGACGCTTTCATCGGCGAGTAAATTCATGCGGATTGCATGGCAAGAGGGTAAATGGTGTCGGAACGTAGTGCCTCAGCCGCGAAGCCGAACGCGGCGAGAATGCCGGGTAACGAGAGGCGCGGGTGGGCGGCGAGAATCTGCTCGATCGACTCCCCGGCCCCGAGCTTCTCCAGAATCAATTCCACAGTCACCCGTGTGCCAGCGACCACAGGCTTGCCCATCATCACGTTCGGATCAGACGAAATTAGCGATTTGTTCATCGGGGCACCTCCAACAGGAGTCTAACGTGCTTCGTGATTCGTAACAATTCTCCAGTATACGCTGTTCCAAAATTATTTGAGTCCGAACTTGCGATAGAACTCCGACGATTGAGTACAGTAGAATTCTACAGGTGCTGTTGTCGGTCAAAATAACTCTTCACAGGAGGTAACCATGTCAGCCATCACGACACCAGAAACAACCGATCGGCTTGCGGGCTTGATGGCAACGTCTCCCTCCACGAACTGCGACGATAATAGCGAACAAGTAGCGGTTCTACCCCTCGCGATCCAGGAGAACGAAATCACCGATGGCGATTTCGATGTACTCTTCCAAATCGCTGAAAATCCTGACGGGCCGGGCCATCTTCGCCGCCCGACGCACTCAATTCCTTCGGTCAAATAAATCGTTCTGGGTGGTTCTGTGGTGTGGCCATCGACCGCCAATTGTACACCCACTTTCCTGTGGCAATCACTTCAGACTCAACTCATTACAATACCCGGACCTCGTGGGAGACGCTGATGACGATTCTGTTCCGCCGCTGGTTTGTTGTCGGGCTGCTGTTCCCGTTCGTTGGGTGCGCTAGACCGACTGGGACGCCTTCGACGGTGCCCGCCAGTGCCAACAGTGATGCGCCGGTGACGGTCCATGTCGCCTCACTCCAGCTGCAAACGTTGACGTGGGATGTCGAGCAACCGGGTAGCGTCCAGGCGTTCGAGATGACACCACTTGTGGCGAAGTTGTCGGGGTATGTCAAAACGATCACCAAGGATCTCGGCGACCCCGTCGAAGCCGGTGAGGTGTTGGCCACGATTGAGATTCCGGAACTGGAGCGGGAAGCGGACCAGAAGAAAGCAATGGTCCTGCAAGCGGAAGCGAAAGTCGAGCAAGCGCGGTGTGGGGTGACGGTGGCGATCGAACATGGGATTGCCGCCGAGGCGATGGTCAACGAAGTGAAGGCGGGGTTGTCGAAAACGCAGGCGGACTACGACCGCTGGGAATCGGAACTGAAGCGGATTGAGACGCTCGTTTCCCAAAAAGTGATTGACACCCAGACCCTGGACGAGACGCGCAAACAGTTCCGCTCCGCCGCATCGGGTCGGGACGAAGCGACGGCAAAAATCATCTCGATGCAAGCCGCAGTGCGAGAAGCGTCCGCGAAGAAGCTGCGCGCGGACGCGGACTTGAAAGCCGCTGAAGCCGAGGTGAAGCTCGCGGACGCGGACGCCAAACGGGTGGCGTCGTTGTTGGATTACCGGCAGATTCGCGCCCCTTATAAGGGCGTCGTCACGGGGCGGTTCATTCACACCGGCCACTTTTTGCAATCCTCCGGCAACCGCCCCGAACCGCTGTTTAACGTCGCCCGACTTGACGTGGTGCGGGTGTTCGTAGACGTTCCCGAAGTCGTCGCCACGCAAGCCGTGCCCGGTACGAAAGCCGTTGTGCGGTTGCCGTCACTTGGGGGTAAAGAGTTCAATGCCACGATCACGCGGACGGCCAAGGTGTTGAACCCGGATTCGCGCACCCTGCGGACCGAGATTGATTTGCCCAACGCGGACGGCGTCTTGCGGCCCGGTATGTACGCCGTCGTGAAGATCGCCGCGACGGTTCCCGACGCCATCGTCGCCCCACCGAACGCGGTGCTGTTCGCCGACGAGACCGCGTACTGTTACGCTGTTGAAGACGGCAAAGCGGTCAAGCTTCGCGTCCAAGTCGGACGCAACGACGGCAAAGGCGTGCAACTCCTCGGCAAGCGCCGCGCCGGGCTGAACAGCGGGGAATGGCAACCCTTCACAGGAAAAGAAACTGTCGTCATCGGCAACCTCGGCGCCCTCGCGGACGGGCAAGCGGTCACAGTGAACGGCGGATGACATCTTGCCCCGTTTCTTGAATCAATCTGGTCGTTGCAGCCTGCTTATTCTTCCGTCGCCGGTCACTTTGCCGATTGTGCAGGTTGTCGGGGCGAATCACTCAATTCGGATCAGCGTAACACCGATAACACCTCGGAGACGGTCCGTTCGGTTTGGGCGGCAGGTGGGAGGCGGGGTCATGATGCGGGGACATAGGCACATTAGACAATTGCGTCGGCTTGTGGTGCTGCTGGTGGCGAGCTTCGGCTTGGCCTCCGTGGGCTGCATGAACTCCGCGCCACTGCTCGCACACCGCAACGACATGTCCCAAATCGTCGTGCCCCCCGACGGCAGCGTGCCCCGCGAACTCGCAAAAATTACGCTGCCGGAATACGTGATCGAACCACCGGATAAACTACGAATCGAAGTCGGCATCCGACAAGTTGAAATTGACCCGGAAGACAAGGACAAAAAGAAACCGCTCCTGGACAAGAAGACCGGAAAAAAGGTCTACTCCGATCAATTGCGAAGCACGCCGCTACAACCCGTCTGGGGTGAGTATGCGGTGCGTCCGGACGGCACGGTTTTCTTAGGGATCTATAATTCAGTTCCTGTGGCCGGACTCAGTTTGAAGCAAGCGGCCGCCGCAATCCGGGAGACATTGGCGAAGCAAGTGTTCGCTGATTCGGGCGGTGTTGATGCCGATCAACTCATCGTGATTTTGGACGTGGTCGAGTACAACAGTAAAAAGTTCTACGTAATCCTGGACGGCGGCGGCCTTGGCGAGCAAGTCGTGCTGTTGCCGATCACCGGGAGTGAAACGGTTCTGGACGCACTTGGTTCGGTGGGCGGGTTGCAACCTGTTGCTAGTAAGCGCAACATCTGGATTGCCCGCCGCACGCCGCACGCCGGCCAACCGGAGCAAATTTTGCCGGTCGATTGGGTCGGCATTACCCAACACGGCATCGTGACCACGAACTATCAGATCATGCCCGGCGACCGCGTGTATGTGAAGGCACAACGCATTGTGACAATTGATACCACCCTCGCCCGTGTGATTTCGCCGATCGAACGGATTCTGGGTGTGACGTTACTGGGAACCAGTGGCTACAACCAGATCGCCGGACGCGGAACGAACTTCAGCACCGGCGCCACGACAGCCCGGTAATTATGCGAGCATCAACATGAAGAAGTGGCTTTTCTTAATCGCGTGTCATTTGCTCATTGCAGCGACCGGCATCGCCCAAGCTCCGCCGTACCCGGCTGTCGCGCCGCCCGGTGGGTACGCGCCGAACGCCTACAACCGGCAGACGCAACCGCTGAGTCCGTACTTGAACTTGTTACGGGGCGGCGATCCCGGCATCAACTACTACTACGGCGTGCGACCGGGGTTGCAGTCCCAGGGGTTACCGACAGGCTCAGGAGCGGGCAGTCCGACGGGGCTTTCGCAACTCCGCATGGGCTTCATTCCCTCGCTCCAGAATCCCGCACAAGAACCGACCAAGTTACCCGCAGCCGGAGAGCCGGTCGAGTTGCAAGCCTCCGGGCACCCGGTCACGTTCAACGGCATCCCGACATCGTATTTTGGGTTGAACCGTTTCGGTTTAAATACGGCAGGTGGCGGTCTCGGAAACCGCCAAGGGAATACCGGCAGTCAACCCCCTGCGGCCTACAACAAAAAATCGACGACGCCGAAGAAGTGATGGCCGCCAAGTTCGTGCTGGAAACCAACCGACAGTAGTCCCGGAAACGGCTGCTGGCAGACCGAAGGATCGGACCCGTGGAAACAAACCCCGTCACGGCCTCACGCAATTTTGGTGGTGCGCAGCGGGGGGTGGCTGCCCTGGCAATCGTTGGCATTGCCGTCGGCGCGGCCTGTTTCGCCCACGCACAAAGCGATTATTCGCCGTATCGCACGCCCGGTTCTGCCGCGAAGCTAGGCAAGCCGCAACCCATCACTGACGCTCAAAGTCCCGTCATCACACGGGGCTTGGCACCCGAAGCGAGTGTCCCCGGTCAGCCCGCCGGTTGGATGGCAACGCCGTCATCATCAACCGTCCGCCCCATTCTTGGCGGCGCCGATTCGTCCCAACCCATCAGCCGTTCGGTCACGAACATTCCGAGTACGGTCCCCGCGAAGAAACCGTCGCTTGTGGACAGCACGTGGGCGAGTTTGAAAGACGTTGTCGTTGGCAAACCGGCACAAGCACCGACACCCACCCCACGCACACCCCCTGGGAATGGTTCGTACATCACGGCACAAAATCCCGGCGCGAATCCTGCACAAAACACTGGCGTCTATGCAGGGCCGCCGGCCTACCGTTGGTACGGTTGGGGAACCACAACACCCGGTTCAAACGCGCACGCCCCGAACGGGCAATACCCACACGGTTCCACGAACTGGTACACCCAAACCGGGGCGACACCGGGCGCGTTCCCGGTCACGGTTCCTAGCAACGGTGCCCGTGCCATGACCAGCGAACCACCCGCCTACGTCGATAGTTACTCACCACCGTTGAACGAGCCGTATTACCAATCCACGAACGCGGCACCGACGTACTATTCTGAACCACCGATCCTGACTGGCCCACCGACTTCAGTGATGACTTTTCCAGTCGCGGCCCAACCCGTCCCGGTCACGACATCTGTGCCGATGCCAGCACCCTGGACGCCGTCGCAGACAATGCCAGTCAACACAATGCCGGTCAACACAGTGCCGGTCAACACCGTGACGGTGCCATCCTTCACCCCGATTATGAACACGATGCCAGCCCCGCCCGCGTTTGAAGCGTTCCCAACGCCGACGATTGTGCCCTCCGGTGCGATCATCGAAATGCCACCATCCGGTAATGTGACGTGGCAATCTGCGGCGGGTACCGACACGGTTGCCTTCACGCCGAGTCAGCCGACGACGGTTCGCAAGTTCAGCCCACCCGTTCCCGCCGTGAGTCGCCAGCCGCAACCGATCGCACCGACTTCGAGCGAGTGGAGTCCTGCGAAACCCAACTCCGAAGTGTAGTTTCCGATTGGCCTGAGCCAAGAACCCAGCTAACGCACAGTGGTTACACTCCCCGCCGCGATTCGGAATGCGAGCTACGGCTGGGCTAGCGTCACCGAAGTGAATCACGTGAGTCCGAGTAAAATCCTGATTCACCTGACGGCCGCTTCCGAAGCTGATGCGAGAGCCGCTTCGGAGTGCATTTCGCGGTTGCCGCAACTGAAGGAATTCACCGTCGATTTTGAAGTGAAGATCGGTACCCGATAAAACAACGGCATGAGCCTGACCCTCACCCTTCTTGCTGGCGGCACACTGTACGATCCGGCCAACGGCATCGACGACGAAGTCCGTGATCTCTGGATGCGCGACGGGAAAATCGTCGCCGCGCCGACCGATCCGAACGACTTGCCCACAAAAGTGATTGACGCGCGTGGGTTGGTCGTCATGCCCGGCGGGATCGACATTCACGCGCACATTGCCGGGCCGAAGGTCAACGTCGCCCGCAAACTTCGCCCCGAAGACCGCCGCGATTCAGCCCCGTACCACCGGACCGACCACCTCCGCTCCGGCACACTCGGCAGCACCCCGACGACGTTCGCCACCGGCTACCTGTACGCCGGGCTTGGCTACACCACCGTCTTCGATGCCGCGATCCCGCCCCTCGGCGCCCGCCACACGCACGAAGAATTTCACGACACGCCGGTAATCGACAAAGGCTTCTTCGTGCTGGTCGGGAACAACCATTACGCGATGAACCAGATTGCCGCAGGAGAACGGGAGAAGCTGCGGGCGTTCCTCGGGTGGCTGTTGCACGCCACGCGCGGGTACGCCTTAAAGGTGGTGAATCCTGGCGGGGTCGAAATCTGGAAGCGAGGCAAGAACGGCATGTCCGGGTTCGACGACACCGTGCCGTCGTTCAACATCACACCGCGACAAATCGTCCGCGAAATCGCCTTGTGTGCGAACGAACTGAACCTGCCGCACCCGGTCCACATTCACTGCAACCAACTCGGGATGCCGGGAAATTGGACGACGACACTCGAAACGATGCGGGCCGTCGAGGGCAGCCGTGCCCACTTCACGCACATTCAGTTTCACAGCTACGGCGGCGGTCCGGACGACCAGGGGACGTTCTGCTCCCGTGCCCCCCAACTCGCGGAGTACGTCAACACGCACCGCAACCTCACGGTCGATGTCGGCCAAGTCCTGTTCGGCGAGACGACCTCCATGACCGGCGACGGGCCACTCGGATATTTTCTACACAAGGTCACCGGGCGGAAGTGGTTCAACGGGGATACCGAGTGCGAAGCGGGGTGCGGCATCGTGCCGATCACGTACAAGGAAAAGTCGCTCGTTCACGCCTTGCAATGGGCGATCGGCCTGGAGTGGTATTTGTTGGTCAACGATCCGTGGCAAATTGCGATGAGTACCGACCACCCCAACGGCGGCTCGTTCCTGGCGTACCCGGAAATCATCGCCCTGCTGATGAGCCGCGATTACCGCCGCGAGATGCTGAAGCGGTTGCCGGAGACGGTGAAGGAGCGGTGCACGCTCCCAGAACTCACCCGCGAGTACACGCTGAACGAAATCGCCATCATCACCCGCGCCGGTCCCGCCCGCATGTTGGGGTTAAGCCACAAGGGTCACCTGGGCGTTGGGGCGGATGCGGACGTGACGGTTTACACGCCGAACGCGGACCGCAAGTTGATGTTTGAACTGCCACGTTACGTCTTCAAGGCCGGCAAGCTCGTCGTCGAGCAAGGCGAAATCCGGCTGGCCCCGTTCAGCCCGGTGTTGTGCGTCGAGCCGGACTATGATCGCGGCGTGCTACCGGACGTGAAGGCGTGGTTCGAGAAACACTACTCCATCCGCTTCGCCAATTACCCCGTGGACGACGACTACCTCACCCACGGTTTGGTCGTCTGCGGCCCCAACGCGAGAACACCATGAAATTGATCCTGGCCATCATCAAACCGGAAAAGCTGGAGCAAGTAAAGGAGGCGCTCAACCGCGTGGAAGTGTTCCGCCTCACCGTCGTCGATGTGCAAGGCTTTGGGCGGCAAAAGGGGCAGTCCGAAATCTACCGTGGCCACGAGTTGACCGTCAACATGATGCGCAAGGTGCAACTGCAAATCGCCGTCAACGAGGACTTCGTCGAACCCACCGTCAACGCCATCATCGAAGCCGCCCGCACCGGCGGCGAGGGCCGCATCGGGGACGGGAAAATCTTCATCCTGCCGCTCGAAGACTGCATCCGAATCCGCACCGGCGAACGCGGCCCGGAAGCGATATAAGTAGTCCGGACAATGTAGCGACTTGTTGCAATTCTTTACTCTGACTGAACGGGGGACGTGAGTCCTCCGAGGTTGCGCAACCTCAGCGGGTGGTAGTGTTTCAGTTTGGGAACGAAGTGCGTTTCTTGAAGGTTTTCGTTAGTGTCAACGCCCCAACCAAGCAGGCCTGCATTGTCCACCCGAGCGGTATTGACAAAAGACTGTAGACAGCAGCGTAAAAGAGAATTGACGGCAGGACACGCACGGCCCCCTCGTTCTGCTCACCGCCAACGACCATTGCAACTACCCACACCCACAGCGAGCCGGAGTTTCCTTTGATGCCGGGCAGCGGATCATAGAAGCCGAGCAACACAAACACTGCCGAGCCACACAGCAGCCAGAGGTGTCTGTCTGTCCGCATCTCCTGTCCCGGTTGCATATAATTATTCCCTTGACTGGCTTCTTCATCGGAAACTTAATCTTACCCTAACATAACCCCATTCGGCCTGCGGCAGCG
>JANLRE010000019.1:0-3322 GCA_031368205.1 Fimbriiglobus sp.
GATCAAGATTAGCCCCATGATGAACAGTAGCGCTGCAAGTACGGCGACTTGCCCGCTGAACTGCGTGTGTGCCCAGAACACCAAAATGAAGCACAACGCGGCTACAATGCCGGGCACGGTGGTGCCGGGGACTTTGAGTTCGAGAATTAGCCCGGTGAACCCGATCACGACCAACAACACCGTGACCATCGGGTTCTTCAAGAAGTTGGCGAACCGATCCAGCCACGCAGGTGTGGCGTCGCGGACTTTACTGCTATCGAGGCCGTATTTCGCGTACAACTCGTTCGGCTCGCGTGTGTCGGTGGTGAATCGAACAAGCCCTAGCTCTTCGGCTTGGGTCGCGCTGAGTTTCAGCAGTTGACCTTTGCCCTTGACCGATTTTTCAACGACCCACTCGGCAGCGATACCTTTGTCCTTGTCTTGTTGAAACTCGGCGTCGGTCATCAAGCGGCGAACTCGTCGGTCGCTCTTTTTGTGAACGCGGAGGATTTCCCCGTCCTTCTTCAACATGCCCTCAATGAGCAGCGGCGGGTAACCTTGGCGTTCCGCAAGTTCACGCAGGCTGGTCACCCAGAATTCTTGGTTGTCTTTCATCATCAACTTGCCGGTGTTGGTGTCGAAGTCGCCTAACTCCGCTTCCAGTGGGCCGTCGCCGTTTTGGCTGGCATCTTTCCGCTTGGACATGACAATTTCCGAACAGCCTAGCGCGATGATCGCGGCCGTGTCCGGGGCGCCATCGGGCACGAAGCCGATGATGCGGATGCCGTCATCATTTTGCTGAAATTCGATCAGTTTCTCGGCGAGTTCGCGGGCGGCTTGCGGGTCACCGCCGTGGCATTCGAGTTGAAGGAAGAACACATTCCCCTTGTTCCGAATGGCGTCCGCAATGATCCGTCCCATGCTTTCCTTCATCCCGCCATCAACCGGCCCCCGAAGGACGTAGCGGTAACCGACCACGGCTTTTCCGGCGAGCGGGTCTTCACGCAGTACGGTTGGTGGCAACCCGTAAGCGTCAATCAAATCGCGGCGGCTGTCGATCGTTCGGCGGTTCAGCCCGAGCTCGCGTAACTGATTCGCCGTGAACAGCCCCAACTTGCCATCAGGTGCCAGCGGAAGCGGTGCGTTATCGGCGATCTCAATTTTCTCTTTCACCAACTTGTCACGTTCGCGTAAATCCACGAACCAATCGACATTCCCTTTGCGGCCTTTGCGGAGCGGCAATTCTTTGTCGAACATCTTACGCACAAGGGCGAGATAGGCGGGCCGAGTCTGGCCGATGACATCGGAGTAGGCGTTCGCCCGGTACCCCGTCAGCACGGGTTCGTTGGTGCTGATGATTTCTCCCAACACACCTTTCGGGCCAAAAACAAGCTCTTTGCACGCCAGAACGGGTAGTACGGTGTGCCCCGTTACCTTCTGGTGGACGTAGCCGACGGTGGCTATGTCCGTGAGCTTGGCGATGTAGTCGCCGAGGTCGTAACACGGGCCAACCTCCGGCGTGTTCGCGTCCTTATCGTTCGGGTTGAAGTCAAAAATGACGACGGACGGCCGCGCCTCCGGTTTGGAGCGGGCCGCGTCAATCCGGTTCTTGATGCGGGTATACCCATCGCTCGTGAGGGGGTTTGGCACCGTCACGAACAAGCCGCTGTCGGCGACGGCGTTTTGAGCAATTGCGGGTGCTGCGACGAAAGCCACACTCAGGGCCAAGCCGAGAAAGCAAGACGTGATGTGACGAGTGCAGTCGGTCATGCGAAGTTAGTCCTTCAGAAAAGTCGGCTGATCGAGCCGCGTGTTGTCATTATAAGCAGTCAACCCGACCGTGCAGCCGATATTGTGGCGTGGCACCCACCCCGCCGCACGATGATAGGATGCTATTCGTGCCAAACCGCAAAAGATTCTGCTTCCATTCCGAAAGTCCGTCTGGCATTCTGTCAGCCAGGGATAATATGCGTTAAAACTATGCCGGTGAAGAACCTGCCTACATGAACGGACCCCGTTCCGTTCGTAAAATCGGTTTACCCAAGACTCTCCTGAGGAAATTCCATGCGATTGTGTCACTTCGCCCTCGTTGCACTTCTGGGAGTGTTACCCACTCCGCTTATTGCCCAGCAAGCCCCATCGGTGCCGACCGAGTTAACCGATTACCTCAAGCGGCCCGAACCGGACTACAGTTGGAAACTGGTCGATCAGAAGGAATCCGCAACGGCAACGGTTTACAACATCAAACTCGTCTCGCAAAAGTGGCAAGACATTGTCTGGGAACACGACCTCCAAATCGTGATGCCAAAAGACACCAAGCCGCAAGCCACGATGGTGCTCTGGAACCAGGGTGGCCGCCCGTCGGCGGGCAGTGCCATGATCGCTACACAACTTTCGGAAAAGATCAAAGCCCCGGTCGCGTTCTTGTTCGGCATCCCGAAGCAACCCCTCTTCGGCGGCAAGACCGAGGATGCGTTGATCGCAGAAACGTTCGTGAAATACCTCGAAACCAAGGACGCAACGTGGCCGCTCCTGTTTCCGATGGTGAAGAGCCTCATCAAAACGATGGACACCGTGCAAGCCTTCGCCAAAGAAGAGTGGAAGTTTGAGGTCAAATCCTTCGTCATCACCGGAGCTTCCAAACGCGGGTGGACCAGTTGGTTGACGGCAGCGACCGGCGACACGCGGGTGAAAGCAATCGCACCGATGGTGATCGACACGTTGAACTTCCCGGTGCAGATGCGCAACCAAGTCGCAGCGTTCGGCAAGCCGAGCGAGATGATTGCCGACTACACCCGCGCCAACCTCGTGCCGATCCCGGACACGACCGACGGCACCAAACTGTGGCAGATGGTAGACCCCTACGTTTACCGCGAAAAACTGACACTGCCGAAGATGATTATCAACGGCACCAACGACCCGTACTGGCCGCAAGACGCGCTCAACACGTACTGGGATGAACTCAAGGGTGAAAAGCACGTGTTGTACGTCCCGAACGCGGGCCACGGGTTGCGGGAACGGACCAATGGCAAGGAACAACTCTTCCCCGAACGCGCCGTGACCACACTCGCCGCGTTTTGCCGCAGTCAGATCACCGATAAAAAACTGCCGTTGTTTGAGGGCCGAAACGTGACGACGAAAGACGGCCAAGAATACGCATTGCGATTTGACACGCCGACCAAAACCCTTCGTCTGTGGGTAGCGGATTCGGCAACACGTGACTTCCGGAAGGCGACCTGGATTGCGAAGGATTTGTCCAAGATTCCCGTCATGGAGTCATTACCAATGCAGGCTCGTGTCCCAATCGAAGAGCCAGCGAAAGGCTTACGCGCGGTCTTAGTGG
>JANLRE010000033.1:0-5515 GCA_031368205.1 Fimbriiglobus sp.
CCCTTGGCAACCTCACGGATTACTGGCAGGCTCTCAACCGATTGAATGCCGCCGTTGGGCAACGAGTTTTGATTGCAGTGGAATCGGACAAGGACACGTTACTCGACGACGTGAGCGCCAAGGAATCAACCCCCGCGCCGAAATGACCGTCGTTGCGTAACTTCTCGTGAGAGGGATCATCATGACCGAATGGCCCATCGCAATGGCCGGCGCAGGTGCGGGCTTAGCGATTTCCGTCGGGTTGGAAAGTGCCTATTCGTATCTCCGGCGACAGTTCTTTGTTGAGCCGACGATCGCCGCGCACTTCTCGCCGAAAGGCGGTTGCACGGACGCAATCGTCGCGGAACTTCGCCTGGCGCGGCGGGAAGTTCTCGTTCAAGCCTACTCGTTCTCGTGCAAGTTGATCGCACAAGCCTTGATCGACGCGGCAGAACGGGGCGTTGCTGTCCGAATCCTGCTCGATCGGTCGAACGAGAAAGAATCCTATTCCGAGATTGGCGACCTGAAGCAGTACCAAATCGAACTCCTGATCGACGCTTGCCACGCCATCGCGCACAACAAAATCATGTTGATCGACGGGCAAACACTCCTCACGGGTAGCTTCAATTTCACGCGACAAGCCGAACACGAAAACGCCGAAAACCTGTTGGTCCTGAAAGGGCACAACGAACTCGTTGAACGATACCGCAAGAACTTTTTCGTCCACCACCAACACTGCCAAGAACCAGGCGGAGTGGCCAACGGTCATCTGGTCCGATTGAAAGCGGGTTGAAGCAACTCGCAAAAAAAGCCAGCCCGAAATTGCTCTCGGGCTGGCTGGGTTCTTGTCAAATGTCCGCAATACAACCAACCAGCTACTTCTTCGGCGTGCTGCTGATTATCGGATTCGCAATCGTTAGCTTTCCGCTCTTGGTTGCGGGTGTTGCTAGGGGTGACAGCGTGGTCGAACTGCCAGTCACGCCGTTCGACAAATTGCTGCCGCCGTTGTTAAAACTTCTGCGTTGCGAATTGTGAGTCTGTTGACTCGCAAAGTACAGTTTGGCAACCGACAGGACAAAGAACGCTTCTTCGATTGGGCTGTTGAACTGCACGCCGAGTAAGATTGCAATGTGGTCGGCTAGCAGAATGATCTCCGCCCACTGCCGCTGAAAATCCGCGAGGTTGGTTGTGGTTCCGGCACCGACGCCCGTACCTGTGACTGATCCATTGCTCGCAGTAGTTCCAGGTGTTGGATTGAACGGGATTCCGGTCGTCGGAAAGGCCGGTGCCGATGCTGTGAGGCCCTTTGAAAGAACAGGTTGTGACGGATTCGTGCTGCTAACGATGGTGTTTTTCAGCGTGAGTCGTGGCTGTTGAGTCGTCGGTGTTGTTGGTGTCTGGGCGACGACGGCGTTCGTGCTGACCAGCGCACAACACCCGATTAGCAAACTCACTCGGGTCATCAAATTCCGCATGGGTTCATCTCCAAGTATTGGCCCCGCGACTTCAGGTCGTGAGTTTAGCTCAATTTCCATGAGAGCGTCGTGAGGCCGCCATGAGAATGGTTTTTCAAGTCTCAGTTACGGAAGCTGGCCTTCTGGCTCGGGCGGCTCTTTGCCGTATTTCACTTTGTATTCGCTGGCAAATTTCGCCTTCAAGCTGGGGTCGCAGATGAAACACTGGCTCTTGGCGCGGGTGTGTTCCTTGCACCAATCCCCCTTGTCCTGAAAGGCTTTGGCCACCTTCGCGTCGCACATACTACAAACTTCTTCTTTGACGCCGTGTTCATCGCACCACCAATCACTGTGGCCATGCTTCGCACCCGCCTTGGCGACCGCTTTGCCGTCCTTCTTTTCAGTCGTCTGGGTTGTGTTTTTTTGCTCACAACCAATCACAAGCAAAAGCACCATTAGCAGTGGTGCGTGAATCCAAATCTTCATCAGGTTCGACCTCATTTGAAACGTATTAACGGTGAACGGCGGTCAATTGGATCGGTGATACCGAAACTTTCCGACGACCGATCCCCGACAGCTTTCCCGTCACGAGAAACAAAACTCGCAACACCAACAGTGACATAATCATCGCCGAGATGACGCCACCGATTACTACGGTTGCCAGTGGCCGTTGGACTTCGGCACCCATGCCGGTGGACAACGCCATTGGTACGAACCCGAGGCACGCCACGAGTGTGGTCATCAGTACGGGCCGGAGTCGGGTGATGGCCGCTTCTTCCACCGCTTGCTCCAGGGTCCGACCGCGTTCGATCAACTGGCGCACGTAGCTGACGAGGATCATGTCGTCCAACACCGCCACGCCGGACAGTGCGATGAAGCCGACGCCCGCCGAGATTGAAAACGGCATGTCCCGCAGCCACAACGCGACAATGCCACCGACCCACGCAAACGGCACCCCCGTGAAGACGCGGAACGTGTCCATCACGTTCCCGTAGGTAGCATACAGCAACAGAAAAATCATCACGAGTGCAAGTGGCACGACGATCATCAACCGTAAACTCGCGCGTTGCAACTGCTCGAACTGACCGCCGTAAGTAATGTGGTAGCGACCGGGGGGGAGGGTCACTTCGGCCTTCACTTTGCGTTGCACTTCTGCCACGAAACTGCCCAAATCGCGGCCACGGATGTTGCACGTGATGGCGATTCGACGTTGGCCCCATTCGCGGGTGATGGTGGACGGGCCTTCCAGGATCGTGATGTCGGCTAACCGCGCCAGCGGAATGCGTTCCCCGGACGCGGTGGGGATTTCAATCTTGCCGACCGCTTCCGGGCTTTGTCGCCACTTCTCCGGTAGGCGAACGATGAGCGGGAACCGCAATTGGCCTTCGATCACGTCGCCCATCGGCTTGGACCCAATGCTTTCAATCAGGTCCAGAACCGCCCGAACCGGGATGCCGTAGCGGGCGATTTGATCCTGCTTCACCTTCACTTGCAGAACCCGTTGCCCGGTGATTTGCTCGACGGACAAGTCCGCCACACCGGGGATCGTTTTCATGACCTGTTCGATCTCGCCTGCCTTGGCCTTCAACACCTCCAGGTCGTCGCCGAACAACAGCACCCCGAGGTCCGTGCGAATGCCGGTTTCCATCTCGCTGATTCGCATCTCGATCGGCTGTTCAAACGCGATCTTTTGACCGGGGATGCCGCGTAATTCCTTCTCGACCAGTTCCGTTAACTTCTCCTGGGTCTCCGCCTTGACCCACTTGTGGCGAGGCTTCAAGGTGATGTACATGTCCGTTAACTCGGTCCCCATCGGGTCGGTTGCGATCTCCGCAGCACCAATGCGACTCCAGACGTGTTGGACCTCGTCGGGGAACGCTTTCAGAATCGCTAGCTCTAAGGCCGTGTTCCGCGCGACCGATTCTTCGAGACTCGTTCCGGGTAAGCGGATGATGTTCAACGCAATCGCGCCTTCGGACAGCTTCGGCACGAACTCCGATCCGAGGTTCGGCGCAATCATTCCGAATGCGATGAACAACACCGTCGCAGCGAAAAGCATCACGGCGAGTTTGTGCCGCATCGTCAACTTGAGGATCGGGACGTAGATCGCCTTGATGAGTCGTAGAAGCAGCGGTTCGCGCTCGCTGATTTTTCTGGGCAAAAGCAAACTGGCCAGCGCGGGCATCAACGTCATCGAAACCAGCATCGACCCGGCCAAGGCAAAGATGACGGTGAGGGCCATCGGTCGGAACAGTTTGCCTTCGACCCCTTCGAGTGTCAGGATCGGCAAGTAGACGATCAGGATGATGAGTTCCCCGAACAGCGTCGGTTTGCGAACTTCAATGGCGGCATCCCGTATCACGTCGGTTCGGCTGAGACCTTCGGGGTTGTGCGCCAATCGCCGCACGCAATTCTCGATCATGACGACCGAGGAATCGACGATCATGCCGAAATCCAACGCCCCAAGAGACAACAGGCTAGCCGCGATGCCGAACCGCCACATGCCGCTAAAGGCAAACAACATCGACAGCGGAATGGCCAGCGCCACGATGAACGCCGCCCGGAGATTGCCCAGGAACAGGAACAGCACGACCACGACGAACAGCCCGCCTTCAAACAAATTCGCCCGCACCGTCGCAATCACGTAGTCCACCAACTCCGTCCGATCGTAGACGGGCTGCACTTGCACATTGCCCGGTAGCCCGACTTTCACCTCGTCGAGCTTGGCCTTCAACGCGGACGTGACCTCATGGCTATTCTCCCCCATCGTCAGGAACCCGAGACCCAGCACCACCTCGCCTTTGCCATCGGCGGTGACCGCCCCGCGTCGGACTTCATGGCCGATTTTGACCTCGGCGACATCCTGAATCCGGACTGGAACGCCCTCTTTCGCCGCAATCTGGATTTGCCGAATCTGGTCGAGTGAGGATGTGCGACCCAAACCCTGGACGAGCAACGAATTGCTCCCTTGGTCGATCACCCCGCCGCCGACGTTCTGGTTGTTCTCCCGAAGTGCCGTCGTTACTTTGTCGAACGTGAACCCGTACTTCGCTAACAGAGTTGGGTCGATCCGCACCTGATATTGCCGTTCATACCCGCCCCACGAGTTCACCTCCGCGACACCGCTCACCTTCCGCATCTGGGGCCGAATCACCCAATCATGGACCGTGCGAAGTTGGGTGGCATCATCGCCTTTGCCAGAAACGACGTAGTGAAAGACTTCCCCTAACCCAGTAGACACCGGACCCAGCTTGGGCCGTTCCAAACCCTGCGGAAGTTGCACCGTCGATAGCCGTTCGTTCACAAGCTGGCGGGCAAAGTAGATGTCGGTGCCGTCCGCGAAGATGATGACGACTTGCGACAACCCGAACTTCGAGATGGACCGCAATTGTTCGATCTTTGGCAGCCCATTCAGCGCTTGCTCGATTGGGAACGTGATCTGCTGTTCGACCTCCTCCGGCCCGAGCGAAGGGGCAGTCGTGTTGATCTGAACTTGCACGGGCGTGGTGTCCGGAAACGCATCAATGTCAAGCTGCCGCATCGCCAACAGCCCACCCACTGCGGCAGCGACTGCGCCCAGAATGACAAGCCAGCGGTAGCGGAGGGAGAAATCAATGAGCCAATACATAATAGTGGATAGTGATTAGTGGATAGTGGTTAGGAAAGAAGTGAAGCGAGTGACTTAAGTAGTCCACTCAGAATGCGGGCAATTTCATAGATATTCGTAGTCAGTTCCATGTGAACTGCCTCGGTGATGAACCCCAGTCGTTGAGCGATTGTCACCTGCGTTTCGAGTTCTTGTAGCGATCCTCGTGCGATGTGTAGGAAGAGCATAAAATCTTTCGTTGTTGAACGCCCTTGACCTTCAGCAATATTGCTAGGAATGGATACTGCCGCACGTCGCATTTGATTGGTCAGTCCGAACGTCTCGGTTTTTGGGAACGATTCTGTTATTTGATAAATCCTGACAACCAAATCCATTGCCTTCTGCCACGCAATCAATTCCCGATAGTTCTGCACGGGCATCGTACTGTCCTCAAATAGTGGTGAGGAAAAAGTGGTTAGTGGTTAGTGGTTAGTGG
>JANLRE010000063.1:0-7127 GCA_031368205.1 Fimbriiglobus sp.
TCATCATCGCCAGCAGCGGCATGTGTGATGCGGGACGGATTTTATCGCACCTCAAGCAGCACATTGACGACCCACGCTGTTCGATAATCCTGGTCAGTTTCCAAGCACCGGGCACGACGGGTCGGCGACTGATGGAGAACAAGCCGACGGTGAAGTTCTTGGGCCGCGAGTGGAACAAGTGGATCGAAGTCGTTCACCTCGAAGGCTTCAGCGGCCACGCGGACCGCACCGACTTCCTGGCGTACCTGACGCCGTTGGCTGGGCGGGTCGGCAAGGTCCGGTTGATCCACGGCGAACGCGAACAAGCCCTCGCCCTGGCCGACACACTGCGGGACATCGGCTTCACGGATGTCGCCGTCCCCGAACCGGGTGACCGGGTTGCGCTTTAAGACTGAGACCCCTGTTGATGGAGTTGCGCCATGAACGCTCCGTTGAACTTTCCGATCGTGATGATTGAGTACCCCGATGATGATGGGAAGCCGATGTCCGATAATACCCTGCAATATGACTGGATCGTCACGCTGCAATCCGGTCTAGCTGCATTATTTCGGGACAACCTGGACGTGTTCGTGGCAGGGAATTTGTTGTGGTACGCCGTGGAAGGGAAAGTCAAGCGCCGCACCGCTCCGGACGTGATGGTGGCGTTCGGGCGGCCCAAGGGGTATCGCGGCAGTTACAAGCAGTGGGTGGAAAACGGCATCCCCCCGCAAGTCGTGTTTGAAGTATTGTCGCCCGGCAACCGCCCGACTGGCATGGCCAAGAAGCTGCTCTTCTACGAGACCTACGGCGTGGAAGAGTATTACATCTACGACCCGGACCACGTCAAACTGACGGGCTACAAGCGGAACCCAGACGGCCTGTTTTCGCCGATTCCAAACACGAACGGCTACATTAGCCCCCGACTGGGCATCAAATTCGACATGAGCGGCGAGGAACTCGTCGTCGTCCGTCCGGATGGCCAGCAGTTCCTGACGTACCTCGAACTGGCGCAACAAAAAGCCGAAGCCGAACAACGCTCTGCTGAAGCCGAACAACGCTCTGCTGAAGCCGAACAACGGCTTGCTGCCGAAAAGCAACACTCAGCGACTCTGTCCCAAAATCTCGAACAGCTGCGGGCGAAGATGTTGGCGGCCGGTTTGGATCCGGATGCCGATGGGGCGTGAGGACGAGCCGTGAGCGATGAACAAGCCCTTGTGTTGGGTGACACGCTGCGGGACATTGGCTTCACGGATGTCGCCGTCCCCGAACCGGGTGACCGGGTTGCACTTTAAGAATGAGACCCTGTTGATGGAGTTGTGCCATGAACGCCGAATTGAACGTTGCAATCGAGCCGGTGATTTACCCCGATAGCGATGGCAAACCGATGGCCGAGAACACGAAACAGGCCGAGTGGATTGTCACAATCATGGGCAACCTCGATCTGCAATTTCGGGACGCCCCGAACGTGTTCGTGGCGATGGACAACTTCATCTACCCCGTCGAAGGCGATAACACAACCGTCACGGCGCCGGATGTTTACATCGCGTTCGGTCGTCCCAAAGGGCATCGCGGCAGTTACCAAGTCTGGGTTGAAGGCGACATCTTTCCCCAGGTTGTGTTCGAGATCCTGTCGCCAAGTAATACCTGAAAAGAGATGCTGACTAAGCGGGAGTTTTACTTCCGCTACGGTGCCGAAGAGTTCTACATTTACAACCCGGACAAGAACACACTGGAAGGTTACCGTCGCACCAATCGCGGTGTGACAGCAATCACGGATTGGGCCACGTTCGTGAGTCCCAGGCTGTCGATTCGATTTGAATTGGTTGACACTGAACTTCACATCTTGGGTGCGAACGGCCAACGCTTTTTGACGTTCGTCGAATTGGGTGAACGGGCTGAACAGTCCGACAAGCGGGCCAAACAATCCGACAAGCGGGCTGATGATGCGGAGCGTCGTCTCGAACGGATGCGGGCGAAGATGTTGGCGGCGGGTTTGGACCCGGATGCCGATGGGACGTGAGGACAAGCTGTGAGCGACGAACAAGCCCTCGCCCTGGCCGACACACTGCGGGACATCGGCTTCACGGATGTCGCCGTCCCCGAACCGGGTGACCGGGTTGCGATTTAAGTTTGTGACCCCTGTTGATGGAGTTGCGCCATGAACGCTCCGTTGAATTTCCCGCTTGCACAGATTGACTACCCCGATTCTGACGGGAGGCGTATGGCTGAGAACACGCTCCAATTCCAGTGGATCATGACGCTTCAGGGCGGTATGGACGATCTGTTTCGGGACAATCCGGATGTCTTTATCGCGGGGGATTTGTTGTGGTACGCCGTGGAAGGCAAGGTCAAACGCCGCACCGCTCCGGACGTGATGGTGGCGTTCGGGCGGCCCAAAGGGTATCGCGGCAGCTACAAGCAGTGGGTGGAAAACGGCATCGCGCCGCAAGTGGCATTTGAAGTGCTGTCGCCCGGCAACCGTCCGACGGCGATGGCGAAGAAGCTGCTCTTTTACGAAACCTACGGCGTGGAAGAGTATTACATCTACGACCCGGACGACGTCAAACTGACGGGCTACAAGCGGAACCCGGACGGCCTGTTCGCGCCGATCCCCATGATGGATGGCTACACCAGCCCCCGCCTGGGCATCAAATTCGACATGAGCGGCGAGGAACTCGTCGTCGTCCGTCCGGATGGCCAGCAGTTCCTGACGTACCTCGAACTGGCGCAACAAAAAGCCGAAGCCGAACATCGCTCTGCTGAAGCCGAACAACGGGTTGTTGCTGAAGCACAACGCTCAGCAACTCTCGAACAGCGTCTCGAACGGATGCGGGCGAAGATGTTGGCGGCGGGGTTGGACCCGGATGCCGATGGGACGTGAGGACAAGCTGTGAGCGACGAAGAAGCCCTACTCCGTGCGATCGTGGCGAACCCGGAGGATGATTTGCGGCGATTGGTTTATGCGGACTGGTTGGACGAAAGAGGACAGCCTCAAGATGTGGCGCGGGCGGGGTTCATCCGCTTGCAATGCGAACGCGAACAACAGTCGCCCGGTTCCGGTCTGACGACGCAGGAATTAGCCCTGCTAGATTGGGAACACGAGTGGTCCTGGTATTTACCGCAGGGCCTCCGCGCCGGGCGGCGGTATCAGCGCGGGTTTCCGTATCACGTCGAATGCTCGGCGGATTCACTGATCGCTGCTTGGCAAGCTGACCTGATTTTGGTGCCGGTCGAATCATTGACGTTGAACATTGGTTATGTGTCGTTCGACTGGCTGACGCTCGACCCGCCCGCCGTGATGTTCCCGCTTCGGGCACTGTCAATCCGTTGTCACTCCCCGGTTGGTTCCCACTTACTCCGGCTGCTCACCCGGTTCGGGCCGTATCCGCGTTTGCAATCGCTTGGGATTCACGACCCGTACCTCGGTGATGCGGCGTTCGATTACATCGAACCGGACCCGAACTTCCCGGCACTTCTGCAACTGGATCTGCGGGGTTGCAACATCAGCGATGAGGGTGCGGAGCGGTTGGCCGTCTCGCTGTGGACGACCCGGCTGGAACAACTCGTGTTAGCCGAAAACGCGATTTCCCCGAATCGGGTGGAGTGGCTGCGGACGGTCTATGGTGATGCACTTGTGATCTGAACCTCCCCCGCAAACCGTCCGTCTAGTAGAACGATGCGATAACCGCGTTGCGGTTGATTTATTGATGGAAGGAGCCGGAACTGTGACTGAGAAACCGCGTTGGTTCCAAACGACCGCGATTGACTACCCGAACAGCCGCCCGCACATCGGCACTGCGTTCGAGAAACTCGGCGCCGATGTGCAGGCCCGCTACCGGCGCATGGAGGGGTACGACGTTTTTTTCCTGATGGGCAACGACGAAAACACGTTGAAAGTCGCGGACAAAGCCAAGGAACTCGGACTCGATCCACAAGCCTACTGTGACGACATGGCCCGACAGTTCCAGGAGGTCTGGCGTGCCCTCGACATCAGCTACGATGTCTTCGTGCAAACCAGCCACGAACGCCACAAGCAATGTTGCCGGAAGTTCATTCAAAAGGTCTACGACAACGGCCACATCGACAAGGGCAACTACGAGGGCTGGTATTGCCCTGGGTGTGAAGAGTTCAAAAGCGACAAGGCCCACGCCGAGAGCGGCGGGCAATGCCCGATCCACAAGCGCCCCCTGATCCGGCGTTCGGAGCCGTGTTACCTGTTCAAACTCAGCGCGTTCCAAGATCGCTTACTGGCGTTCCTGAAGGAGAACCCCGACTTCGTCCAACCGGAGAGCCGACGTAACGAGATGATCGGCTTCATCGAAGCCGAGGGACTGCAAGACCTGAACATCTCCCGGACCGGCGAAAACTGGGGCATCCGGTTGCCGTTCGACGAAGACTTTACCATCTACGTCTGGTTCGATGCGCTCCTGACGTACATCACTGGCATCGGGTACGGCGACGACGAGGAACTGTTCCGCAAAAACTGGCCTGCCGACATCCACTTCATCGGCAAAGACATCACCCGGTTCCACTGCCACATCTGGCCGGCGATGCTGTGGGCGGCGGGGTTGGAGTTGCCGAAACACGTCTTCTCGCATGGCTTCATCACGGTTGAAGGCGAGAAGATGAGCAAGGCTCTAGGGAATGTTCTGGACCCTGTGACAGAAGTGATTCAGAAGTTCGCAGTCCAGGTGGACGCTTACCGTTACTTCTTCGTCCGTGAGTGTCCGTTCCACGGCGACGGCGATTACTCAGAAGTCCGGTTCAAGGAGGTATATAACTCCGACCTCGCCAACACGCTCGGCAACTTGCTGAGTCGCACGGTCACGGTGCCTTCTAAGAGTCTCGGCGGCGAGTTTCCCGGCACGGCAAACCGCGTACCCGAAGCCGTGGCCCAGGGGTTCGACGCGGCGAAGCTCGTGGCCGAATTCCGCACCCGCGTCGAGGCCTGTGAGTACAGCCAGGCGTTGCAAGCTCTGATGAGCCAGTTGGTCTACCCGGCGAACAAGTACATCGGCGACAAAGCGCCGTGGACGGTCGTGAAGACTGACGCAAACGCGGCGGCGGGCATCTTGCACAACGTGGTCGAAGTCCTTCGCATCGCGTGCATCCTGCTCAAACCGTTCATCCCAAGGTCAGCCGAAGTCATCTACAAGAGCTTCAACTTCGCCAAACCGTGGACCGAAGTGACGTATGCCGACGCCGCAGAACTTCGTGCCCAACCCGACGACCTGCGAGTCATGGCTGAGTTGGTTGACGGCAAGCCGAAGCCACTGTTCCCACGGATCGTGTGACGGCATGGATCACGACCAGCGATTCAAAGCGATGATCCGGGAGTTCTTCCCGGACTTCATGCAACTCTTCTTTTCCGAATGGGCAAGTTGCTTCGACTTCGCGTCCACGGAATGGCTCGACAAGGAAGTGCTACCGAACCCGCCCGAGGGTGACCGACACCTGCTTGACCTTGTGGCGAGGTTGCGAACCATCAAGCCGGTCGCGGAATCGACTTCCGAGGAATGGCTCGCGGTGGTTCACATCGAAATTGAGTCACAAGATCGCACCACGGCACTGAAGCCACGATTGCCGCGATACTACATCCACTTGCGGGAGAGCCAAGAACTGCCGGTGCTACCGATCGTGTTGTACCTGCGGGTTGGCCTTGAAGGCATCGGCGTCGATACCGTGGAGGAATACATCGGCACGTTCAACGTGCTGACGTTTCGCTACTTGTATGTCGGCCTGCCCGCATTGGATGCTGTACAATACGCAAGTGGTGAGAACTGGCTCGGCGTCGGTTTTTCGGCCCTGATGAACGCGCCGCGTGAGCAGTGGCCGACGATCGGCGCCGAGATGTTAATTCGCATCCGCGAGTCGCCACTCAACGACTACCAACGGTTTCTGCTGAGCGATTGCATTCAAGCCTTCCTGCCACTCGACGAGGAAGGCCGCAAAATTTACGAGAGAATCATCATGGCAGAGCCGTACTCAAAAATCGTCGCCCGGAACAAGACGCCCTATGATTTCGGGTTGGAAGACGGCTTAGAAAAGGGCGTCGAACAGGGCATCGAACAGGGCATCGAACAGGGCATGGAAAAAGCCCTGCGTGATGTCGCAACGGCGTTGCTGGAGAATCGGTTTCAATCCCTTCCCGAGTCGATCATTGCGAAAATGGCTGTGATGAACGCAGTTCAGCTTCGGGAACTGGCAATTCGTGGTCCGAACGCAGGTTCGATCGCCGAACTGTTCCCGGAATAACACAACATGCCCACCGAACGCCCGTTCGTGGGCGTTCCATGTTTCTACACTTCTTTGATGGCAGACTTCCGTGGGTGGAAGAACAGCAGCAAGATAACCGCGCCGAACAGGGCGGCGCCCATCGAGTAGACGAACACAGCCGGGTAATCGACCGCGTCACCGACGGAGTAGGTTTTCCTCAACTCTTGGCACGCGAAGTTGGCGGCGACGGGGCCGAAGCCGAGGATTAGCACGTTGAACAAGCCTTGGGCGCTGGAGCGGATGTCCTTCGGGAAGTATTCATCCACGAAGATGTACACGGTGGCGAAGAAGAAGGCGTAGCAGATGCCGTGCAACACGTTCACGACAATCGCGGACGTTTGATCGGGGTAGAACGCGAACACGGCGAACCGGGCGGCGTGGCCGAGGACGCCCAGCGTCATGGTCATCCGCCAGCCGAGGTTTTTGAGCACGTATCCCAGGAACAACATCGTCACGATTTCGGCGATTTGACCAATCTTCATCACCGGGGAAACCCAGTTCGATGGAATGCCGACCGGACCACCCAAGAATCCTGGCGTCCACACAAAGAAGCTTTGATGGACTGCTGCGTCGATGAATGTGACGAAGAACAACACTGCGACGAAGGGGTGCTTCAGCAACTTCATCGCCTTCAGCCAGGCGAGCGAGTCTTCACCTGTGGCCGGCTTGGGTGGTGTGTTTGGCAGCGACAGGCTGAACGCGGCAAGAATTAGGGAGGCCGCACCGGCGACCAAGAAGATGTAGCGTTGGGCTTCGGAAGCATCCGCTCCCGACTTTGAAGTCTTGAGCATTTTGCCGATCCACTCGACCGTTCCCATCGTCCCGAACGCGGGGACGTTGGCCCAATCGACGAGGATGAAGATGAACGGCCA
>JANLRE010000087.1:0-15358 GCA_031368205.1 Fimbriiglobus sp.
GACACCCGCCCGCGTGCGGGGTAACCGCCCCCCGCCCGCGGCCGATTGGTTTCGTCGAACTCGTGTTACCCGATGAAGATACCACCGAGGAACGCGGACTCGAACGGGTGCTGTTCGTCACCAATTTGGCGGCGGTTCACGCCGTCCACGAACCGGAGGCGGGACGGGCTACCGGACCCGCTAGCGATGGCAATGTCGGGGACGCCGTCGCCGTTGCGATCGAAGGACGCCACCCGCACTTCGGAGGTGTACTGGTCCGCCGAACCGCCGGACGGGAACGCCTCGACTTCGAGCTTCTGGCCCAACGTCACCCCGTCGAAAACTCGCACTAGCGGAGCGGACGGGTAGGCGATGCCCGTCCCGACCACGATGTCCGAGCGGCCGTTGACGTTAGCCGTGGTTCCGGCGAGATACACCCCGCCGGTGTAACTCGCGTCGAAGGCCAAGAAGCTGCTGAGCTTCTGGAAGCCCGCGCCACCCCAGGTTCGCACCTCGGAGGCCGCCCCCTCACCCGGAGCCGTGATGATCTCCGCGATGCCGTCGCCGTTCACGTCTCCGGCACCAACTCGCACGCCGCCTCGGAAGCTGGAGTCGTAGGCGAAGTAGTCCCCGATGATGACCCCGGTTTTGCCACTGAACACCGTCACCCGAGGGCCGCCACCCGGAGCCGTTCCGGTGATGATGTCCGCGAAGCCGTCGCCGTCCACGTCGGCGGCGGTCACGTACAGGCCGTTGCGGAAGTCCGGTTCGTAGGCGAAGTAGTTGTAAAGTTCGGCTCCCGTCTTGCCATCAAGAACCCGAACTCGTGGCCCACCGCCGACGCCTGGGACGACGATCAAGTCATCAATGCCGTCCCCGTTCACGTCCGCCGATGCCACTCGCACGCCGCCGGTGAAGGTAACTTCGTACACAAAGCTGTCGCTGATCTGGGCGTTGCTCTGGGCGTCGAAGACCTGGACCCGTGGGCCGCCACCGCCGTCGGCGGCCAAGGCGTACCGTTTGCGGCCCAGCAAGCCAAAGTCGAGACCCACAATTAGGTTGTTCGCACTGGTCGAACCCACCGCCACGGTGCGCGTGTAGGCCGACGAGATACTGGTCGATTGGAAGCCATCTGGGGCAGTAATCAGGCGGACCGTGAAGGTGCCGGACTGCACGCCGAAGAAGGTGTAGGCCCCGCTCGCGTCCGTCGCTTGCGTCGCAACCTGGGCACCGTTGGCGTCGAACAGGCCCACAACGCCCCCGGCCAATCCGCGTTCAAAGCTTTCTTTCTTGTTGTTCCGGTTCACGTCCAGGTAGACCGTGCCGGACAGCGACGCGAGACGCAGAACAAAGACCTGAGTCGGCCGGATTGTGGAGCCGCTGGTTGTCACGACGGCTTGCGATCCGTTCGCCAGAACCGACCAACCGGGGCGACCCACGACCTGGACTTGGTAACTGCCCGGCGCGAGGCCGCCGAAGCTGAACCCGCCCGTCGCGCCCGTCACCTGGGTGGCAATCACCACCCCACCGGGTAGCAGGAGTTGCACGGTCCAACCCTGGGACGGAATGTCTCCCGTGGTCACCGTGAGGCTGCGGTCCAGGTCTTCGATCACTTGACCCGTCACGACGCTTGGGAGGTAGTTCCCAAACAGGAAATCGACCGAGGCCCCGCTCGCCGTCGTGAAGGTCCGCGATGTCGGCGTGGACGCCACAAAGTTCGGCATCAGCACTTCTTGGACCCGGTAGTTACCTGGGCCGACGCCGGCAATCACGTAGAAGCCGTTGGCGTCCGTCGTGGTGGTTCGCACCACCGCGCCCGTGGCCACGTTCACGAGTTGAATCGTCCAACCCGCCAAACCGGGTTCGCCGTCCAACAGGCGGTTGCCGTTGAGGTCGTTGAACACCCGACCCGAGACATTGATGAGTTGGAAGTCCCCGAAGTTCTGGTTCGGCGTGAGCAACCCGCTCGTCGTGGTGACCGGGCCGAGGTTCGGCGTCGTTTGCGTGAAGCCGGGTAGCGGAGCCTGGTTGACGCGGAACGTACCGGGACCACCGGCGAGGCGGTAGTTCCCGTTGACATCCGAAACCGACGTGTTCACGACGGCGTTCGACGCGGTATTGACCAACTGGAGCACTTGGCCCGCGAGGCCGTTCTCTCCGGTTTCGCGGGTGCCGTTGCCGTTAATGTCTTCAAACACCAGACCTGTAAAGACGGCCTCGCGGAAGAGGCCGATCGTCAACCCGGTGATCGGCTTGCCGCTCGTGACAAAGAAGTCGGCGGGGTTCGGGGTCGTCTGGAAGAAGCCGATCGGATCGGCCCCCAGGCGGAACGCGATTGGCCCGGAGATCGGCCCGACGTTGGTAAACTGGAAGTTCCCACTGGCGTCGGTCGTCGTGGTGTAAACCGGTGCCAGGGTGGCGGAGTTCAACAACGAGACCGAACCGCCGACCAACCCGACTTCGCCGGGGTCTTGTAGGCCGTTGCCGTTAATGTCTTCAAACGCAAACCCGCTGACCGTCGTGCGGGTGAACAGCCCGATGTCTTTGCCACCAATCGTGCCGCCACTGGTCACCAGCGCGGTCGCATCGGGGGAGGACTGGGAATACAGGTTCAACGGGTTCGTGAACCGAACCAGGTACGGCACGGTGTTGCCTGGGCGTTCGAGCGGGAAGACGGTGGCGAACGAAAAATGCCCACCGGCATCGCTGTTCACACTGGCAACGACCGCTTTGTTCCGCGGGTCCAGGAGGGAGACGGTCACGTTCGGGACGAGCGTGGTTTCGCTCGCCTGCCGGATGCCGTCCCCGTTGGTGTCTTCGTAGACATCGCCGTTGACGGTCGCACCGGCGAAGACGCCGATGTTTTGTCCCGCATTGTTCGCCCCGCTGAAGACACCGGAGTCCGGGAGTATGGACGAGGTTTGCACAAAGCCCGCTTTGTCAACGAGCCGCACGTGGTAGGTACCCGCCTTCAACGTGGTGACCTGATCCCCAAAGGTGTACGCCCCGTTCGCTCCGGTTGTCGTTGTCAGGAACAGGTTATTGGCGGAGTCGAAAAGTTGGACGACCCAGTTCGCTTTGCCGACTTCGGTGTTGTTGAACGCACCATCGCCATTGGTGTCGCCGAACACGGTTCCGCTGATCTGGCCCAGTTGGAACAGACCCACGCGGGTGTTCTTCTGGTTCGCCGCGTCCGTGAGGTTCACGCCGCTAAACACCGGGCCAGTCTGGACCGGGGCCTCGGTCATCTGGAACCCGGCTTTGGAGATCTGAACTCGGTACCCAGCCGGGAACGGTGCGTTCGGACCCACCAAAGTGGGGCGGAGTGGGCCGACACCCAGGAACGTGTAGTTCCCGTTGACATCCGTTGTCGTGGTGGAGACCAACGTATCCGTGGCGTTCAACGTACCGGCTGGCGCGATGAGCGAGACGGTGAAGCCGACGCTAGGGTTTTCGCCTACATCGAATGCGCCGTTGCCGTTGGCATCCTCGTAGGATTTGCCGTTGATCGAGATGCGGCGGAAGACGTACATGTCCAGGCCGTTCAGCGTCTTCGACTGGTTCATCACCTGGGTAATCGGCGCGCTGGTGAAGTAGTACTTCGTCGTCTTGTCGATCAACACCGTGCTGGCGTCGGCGGGCTGGAAGGTGTAGGTCGAGTCGGGCAAGCTCCGGAACACCCACTCGCCGGTTACGGTTGTCGTGGTGTTGGCAAACTGCACCGGGCCGTTGACCGGCGCGATGTCGAACGCCAGGACCACGGCCCCCGCCAACTTGGTGTCGCCAGGGGTGTCGTTGACACCGTTGCCGGTTTGGTCTTCGTACACGAGGCCGCGAATGTAGGGGCGGATTTGAACCTGCCAAATGCCCCGGCCGAACGTCGCCGCACTCAGGACACCCGTCGTGGTGTTCAACTTCACATCCCGGACCATCACGTCCGGAAGCTGCCCGGCGGTCACGTCCGAACCAGTCGCAGCCGCCCCGCCACTGGTGCCGAACAACCGGGTCCAGGTCGGCGTGGTCGATGTCGGGTCCGTGAGCTTCCAAACGCCCACGGTGGTCCCGATGTAAAGGTCGTCGTCCGTCTGGAACGTCGGGCTGTTCGGGTTCCCCGGCTGTACGTTCAACTGTCGCGGGTCGAGCGCCAAGGAGTAGACGCGGTAGCCCTGCGCCTCGGCGACCGTTTCCGGCAGGTTCCCGGAAATGTCGGTCCACGTTTCACCGGCGTTGATGCTCCGCCAAACGCGGCCCCCGCCAGATGCGTCGCCCGACGTGTCGCAGGTGATGTAAACGATCCGGGCATCGGTCGGGTCAACCGTGATGCTGGTAATGATGCCGCGCAGCGAGTTCGGATCGGGCACGGTCTGTGCGCCCGTCGAACCGGGAAGCAGGTGGTTAATCACGCCGGGCGAAACGTCCCGCCACGGGGGGAGGGGGACGTCTTCAACACGGCCGTTCCAACGGTACAGGGCCGGGCCGCCGTAAGCCCCCAAGAACGGGTCCTGCCACCGGTTCCGGACCGCGACGTAGATCGGGTACAGCCGCGGGGACCGCCCGTTGGCAATGGCTGTGATCGTCGGGTTTTGGGATGCGACGACGCCCGTGCCGCCGAAGACGGACCCGCCAAAGATTGGTGGGACGCCGAACGTTACGAAGGGCAAGTCGGGGCCGAATTGGGTCCAGTTTTGTCCGCCGTCGGTGCTCGTGTTGACGGCATTCGTGCCCAGAAACAGTCGAGATTCGTTGACATCCAGTGGCGAGAGCTGCGGCGACGGGTCGGCCGCGAGCGCCGGGTACACGTTCACGGCGATCGGGTTGACCAGCCCGTTCGTGCTCGTGGTCCAGGTCGCCCCGCCGTCCACGGACCGCTGGAACAGCCCGCCGGCGTTCACGTCATACGCCGACTGGTTGCTGACCCGGTAAACCCGTTGCGGGTTGATCGGGCTGAAAATAACGGTGCCGCCGGACCCACGGGCGCCGGCGCCGGCGAGGGGATCCCACCCGTACAAGTCCTTGTAGCTTTGGGCCTCGCCGGGGGTCGTGCTCGTGGGCGAGAACGGGCCGTTGTCCTGGAACGTCGCGCTGCCGTTGAGGTACGTGCCGCCGATCACGCGGTTGTCGTCCCGTGGTGCCAAGCCGCTGGAGAAGAACTGGCCCACGCCCAAGGCCGTCGGACCCGTCGTCCCGTTCAAGTTGACCAGCGCCAAGTTGTTCGTCAAGTAGTTGGCGCTGGTCGTCGATGTCGGGTCCGCACTCGGCGTTTGCAGTCGATAAACGCCGGATTCGGTGGCGATGAGCAGCCGGCCGGGGTTAATGGGACGCTGGTTCACGTCCTTCGCGCCGGTGTTATCGAACCGCATGTCGCGGATGACTTGATAGCCCTCCCCGAACGTGGACGGGATCGTGAGGTTCACCCACACCGGGGGGTTCGTCGCGGCATTGTCGGGGTTGTAATCGGCGTTCGTCAACACTTGAATCGAACCGGCGCCCCGGCCGCCGACGAAAATCCGGTTCGGGTTGGTCGGGTCCGCGAGAAGGATCAAGTTGTAAGCGTTGAGAACGTTGGAAACCCCTTGTGCGGTCGAACCGACGGCGCCGGGGAACGGGTCCAGCCGCCGGAAGTTGATCCCCGAGTCGTCCGACCGGAACAGTTGGTTCGCCGGCCCGCTCGTCGAGGACAGCACGTAAATTCGGCTCGGCTGGGTCGGCGTCCCGAGTCCGAACGCCAACCGAATCGACGTGAGCGAGTTACCCGGAACCTGTGTGCTCGTTCCGCCGAGTGCGATCGAGAAGTTAATCGCGTTCGGGTTTGGCTGTGGGCCGCCGGTCGTGTTCAAGAAGTTCGACGATCGGTAGACGCCCGATACTTGGCCCGCCCCGCCGACCGCGATGTACCCGACGGCCGGGTTCGTCGGGTCGAGCATGAAGTCCGTAACCGGCACCGTGAGCGGGGTGCCGGTAATGTTCGTGGAGACGTTTTCCCCGGTCACGCCGGCATCGAGCGAGCGGGAGACACCGCTGAACGGCGCGGTGCCGTAGGTGGATGTCGCGCCGCGGTTGAACACCGCGAACACGATGTTCGGGTCGGTCGGGTGGAAGACGAATTTCGTGAACCCGCCGCCGTCGAAATCGTTGCCGGGGCCTTTAATCAGGAGCCACGTCGTACCGCCGTCCGCACTGCGTAAGATCCCGCGACCCGCGAAGCTGTTGCCTTGTTGGTAGCTGAGTGGGGCCACGAAGAATTGCTCGCCGAACGCTTCACCCGTACCCGCCAGCACGATGTTCTTGTTGAACGGCGAGACGTTGATGGCCCCGATGTTGAGCGTCCGGTTTTGATCGACGCCGCCCCAGGTGCTGGGGGGCAAGTTGTCCGTCAGGAATTTCCACGTCTGGCCACCGTCGGTCGTCTTCGCCACGCCACCACCGGGTGACCCGACGTAGTACGTGTTCCAATCCGCGAAGGTCGGGTCGGCGGGGTCGGTCGGCCCGGTGTAGGTCGGGTTCGACACGTCGAAGGGAATCGGCGTGCTCACAATACTCGAGATGCGACCCGCCGTGGTGATCGTCGGATTCGCGGGTGAAATCCCTTCGATCACGCCGGGGCCGATGGGCTTAAACCCGGTCCCGGCCAGTTGAATACTGCTCGACGGAACGGTCCGGTCCTCAAGCTGCTCAAGTCGGAGCGCCGACCGTGCCGGTGCTGCGGACGACAACCGTGTCCAGGATCGGGATCGCAGCAAGGGAGTGAGGCTGTCCATCAGAGGAACCACCCTTAAGAGAAAAACGGGTATGAAATCCTAACGGGAAGGGGAAATCCCCTTCATCAGGCAGGTGAGATTACAGATTGCCCGCCCAACGGTTGCGTGGTCGGCCTTCATTCAGACGAGGCCGTACCCGCAATAGTTGTGCAAATCCTCTGCCGCCCTCAATCCACACTGACCAACCCGTCCGTAAACGTGTCGAGAGTTTAGTGATAGCTTAAAAGACGAACGGCACCCTGTCAGGCGAACTACCCGCACGGAAGTGACCTAAGTCGAAGTCCGAATTGCGTTTATTGCTGTGCTCAGAAAAGCCCGTGCCATCCGTTCGACGGGTTCAAGTTGGGCAAACGAGTTAATCCGTGCGGGCTGTCCTGATGGCGTGTCAAAGTCACAGGAAATTCCAAAATCGCCTCAAGTCCCAAGCCGCCGTGCTTCCGTGACCCACGCGAGCGCCAGGTGCGGGTTCGGCAGGCTCTCCAGTTCCTGGGCCACCGTGACAACCTTGGCCCCTTTGTACTTCACGATGATGCTCTTGGCCCGCAGATCGACGCTTTGGATGTCTCGCCACGCAATCACGGTTTTGTCAGTCTTCAAGTACATTTCGGTGATGGTCCAGATGCCGAACCCGAGCGGTTCTCCGGCCTGTCTGGCGGCTAAAAAGCGTGGCCACAGAATGCGAAACGTCGCCCGTTGAATCCGTTCGGTTAATTCGGGATATTCCGCAAGTGCCGGTGTGAATTTCGCCTGAACCCCGTCGGCCCGGCGGACGTGAATGGCGGCTTGGCTGATTTGAAACACCGGCGAATCGACGACGACCCAACAATCGCGGATTTGCCCCTCGTCATCGCGCTGCACAACAACCGCGCCTTGCTCCGTTTTCAACTTGATCTCGTCGATTTCGTCCCACGGGTACGATTCGATTTCGCTACGCTGTAACCGCATGATGCCGTTCGGATAAAACAACACCCGCAACCCCCGCGTGTTGTAAAGATGCCGCAGAATCGAGAATCCCGTCAGCGGCGGTGCGAACAAGACCAGAAACGAGATATGATCGAGTCCCCACAAACCCTGGTCCCACGCCACGATATTCGCAACGACCCCGTAGGCTAACAGCAACAGACCCAAGCCGAACTTCGCCCAAAAACGCTTCGGGCTAACGCTAAACAGCGCGTCCGGTTCGCCAAGTTCTTCCCGACACCGCTCGAATAGTGGATAGTGGTTAGTGGTGAGTGGCAAGTCAGACCCAAGAAAGATATTTATTCCTAACCACTACTATAGGAGTGGATAGTGGTTGGTGAGTGGTTAGGAAGAAAACCTGACTTCCGTCTTGCTATCCACTATCCACTGACCACTATCCACTACTCAGGAGCACTGTGATGTTGATTGTGATGCGGTCCGACGCGACGCCGGGTCAGATTGATCGGGTCGTGAGTGTGATTCAAACGCAAGGTCTCACCGCCCACCCGCTGCCCGGTGCCACACGGACCGCCATCGGGATGACGGGGAATACCGGCGCCGTGGATAAATCGCTGTTTGAGGTATTGCCCGGTGTGGAAGAAGCGATCCGCGTGACCAAGCCGTACAAACTCGCCAGCCGCGAAATGCACCGCGAGGACACGGTCATTGCGATGACGCAAGGCACCGTCGGGCCGAAGACGTTCACGGTGATTGCCGGACCGTGTTCGGTGGAGAACGAATCGCTGATTATCAACATGGCCGAACACCTGATGAGCCGGGGCGTGAAGTTCCTTCGAGCGGGCGCGTTCAAACCGCGAACCAGCCCGTATGCCTTCCAGGGCATGGGTCTCGAAGGACTCAAAATCCTCAAAAAGGCCCGCGACAAGACCGGCATCGGCATCGTGACGGAATTGATGGACACGGAGTACGCCGAGGCGGTCGAGGAAGCGTCCGACATCATCCAGATCGGCACACGCAACATGCAGAACTTCAGCCTGCTGAAGCGGGTCGGCAAAACCCGCAAGCCGGTGCTGCTGAAACGCGGGATGAGTGCAACGTTGGAAGAATGGCTGATGGCTGCCGAGTACATCATGGCCGGGGGCAACTACCAAGTGATCCTGTGCGAGCGCGGCGTGCGCACCTTCTCCGACCACAGCCGCAACACGCTCGATTTGTCCGTGATCCCGCCCGCGAAAGCGCTGTCGCACCTGCCCATTTTCGTGGACCCTAGCCACGGCACCGGCAAGCGCGCCTACGTCCCCGCCATGAGCCTCGCCGCCCTCGCGTCGGGTGCCGACGGCATCATCGTCGAAGCCCACCCCGAACCCGACAAAGCCCTCTCCGACGGCGCCCAATCCCTCGACTACGCCGGCCTGGACATGATGCTAACGCAACTCAAACAAATGGCCCCGATCTTGGGGAGGGAGATGTGATCTTAAGGAGTGCGGAGAACTAGCGAAGTGTTTTGGGCGTAGGAATAATGGTAGAATTCCTTGGAGCCTAGTATATGCACAGCAAGCAAACCTATTCAAAAGCACCGATAACCGAGGCGATTCTCGATATCCAAGTCGAAAAAGCCCCTAGTTATGCAGCTTCGATGCTGCTTGACTGCCAAGATCAAGTTCGGGCAGATTACCCTACAAAACGCGAGCTAAAAACCGCTATTGCGCAGTTCACATTGGATGAATATACTGCTTCCGCATCAGCTAGTTCCCCACAAGTACACGGCTTCGCGTTCATAAGCGAGGACAAAAAGCAGTTGTTTCAGGTGCGTGCAGATGGTTTCACGGCAAACCGTTTGGCTCCCTATTCAGGATGGAACACATTCGGTCAGGAAGCGCGGCGGCTCTGGGATATTTACAGAACGACCACGAAACCGACGCGAGTAACCCGTATCGCACTGCGATACATCAACCGCATCGACATTCCAAGTTCGCGTGTAGAATTGAAGGATTATTTCCACACCTCGCCAGAGGTGGCACCTGGACTGCCGCAAACGATGGCTGGCTTCTTCATGCAAATCGTTTTGCCGCTTGAAGATGTAAAAGCTACGGTCAACATTGTCGAAACGATCGTCGAACCACTGCAACCCGGTAACGTTTCTGTCGTTTTGGACCTAGACTTCTTCCGCACCGTAGAACTTCCTGGAACGGAAGAAGAATTGTGGGCACTGTTTGAAATACTTAGAGCGAAGAAGAACGTCGTCTTCGATACTTGTATCACGGAGAAGACCAAGAAGCTGATCCGATAATGCCAGCCATCGCACCACCACCAGAACCAGTTGCTATCATGGCACGCCTAGAATGCTTGACCTCTGAACATGCCGAAAGTCGTGAAGGTCGCATCGTTGGTGGAAACCGTCATGCGGCTTACCAAACATGGTATGATCGCTCGGAATACCTCACCCGCCAAAAAGAAGAGACGAGCGACGATCTGCCCGACGACGAGTTGCCTCCTGTTGTCCAATTTCCGATCGTTGGCACTGTGCGGACTAGGTTCATCGAAATCGGTCGGTATCAACCCCTCCCGTTCCCCGAGACGGACGATTGATGCCAACGGAAAGCCCCCCAGTTGAATCCTTCTGGGTTCAAGTCGAAGGTGAAAAGTTGGCCCAAGGGGATTACCTCTTGGACTGTCCCGTGCCGATCTTTCCCGCAAACTACGGCTCGTCTCCGAGCGAATCGTCGGTGGAGATCGCGCGCGGGAACGTCATCGTCGTGACGCAAAGTTGCGACCTCGAAAACAATAAAGTCAAGATGGTCTCGCTGTGCCCCATTTATACAATCGCGGAGTTTACGAGTACGAACGATAAGAAGAAACTTGCAGCACACCTCGAAGAGATCCGAAGGGGGAAGTTTGAAGCCCTTCACATGCTCTCGTCTCCTCAAAACCCGGAGAACAACTTGGACGTTCGGATCGTGGACTTCCGTGAAATCCACAGCCTGCCGGTTCAGTTTCTCAACACCCACGCTGCAAACCTCGGGAAGCGCTGGCGGTTGAAATCGCCCTACCTCGAACACTTCTCCCAAGCCTTCGCCCGCTTCTTCATGCGGGTCGGCCTGCCCTCGGCAATTCAGAAGTTTAAGTAGCCACGTGTGTATTCGAGTTGGTCATATCATCCATTACTTGGACCACTGCCGTTGAGTTGCGATTGGATCCGTCGTTGGACCGCTGCTAGTGGGATCGCTTGTATCTGACCGGACTCAATCTCGGCGACACGTCGGCGTAGCTCCTCGGCCCATGCGGGATGCAACGAACTTGGCGGTGACGGGATCGTCGCCTCAATCAACTCGACTAACTCCACTCGCTCCCATTCAGGCAAGGCGAGGGCGGCATCCAAAAGTTCAGCAACTGTTTGTGGCATATTCAATCCTCAAGTTTGGGTTCAGGGAAAGGTGACGCTGATCGTTTGCGACACGCGGCAATCGGAGATCACCACCACCTTGCCGACCCGTCGTCCATCTTGCAACTGACCGATCACCGCCAAGTGTCGGAACTGCATCCGGCTGAGTTCTCGACCGCACATTGACATGTGGCCACTTAACGGCACGAAGACTGTCAACGGCGCGCCGGTGAATGGCTCGACTGTCGTGGACCAGCGGTCGGCCTCCATCGGCAGAAACTGTTCGACCGCGTAGTCGGCACTGTCACGATGCCCAAACGCTTGACAACTGACCGATCGAAACCGCCCGGCATTGCTCGACACCGTCACCGTCAGATCGAACCCACCGTCCCAGATCATGACTTGAACTGGAATGAACTCCCAAAGGCAGACGCTGACCAACACGATGACTGCGACGATCCGCTTCCATCGCATCGGATAGCCCTCCGTAATCACGCGAGTGTGTGACGTTCAAATGGGGCACTTCCTATTCCATTCCCGACGTTTTCCGCTGTGTGCTGTCCGATCAGAACATGGGCCGCTGTCAGTGCTTCGTCGTCTTCGAGATCCCACACGCCACTCGCTTCCATGCGGCCGGCGGTCATTGCCAAGTTGGCTAGCGTCTGACCTAATCGCCAGTCAGGTCGTAGACGTGCGAGTTCGGCTAAGGCGGCCCACAACTCTTCGCGTGTCAATTCGGCTGATGTCATAGCTTCTCTCCGACTCTGGGAAGACCACCGACCGGCCCCCGCAATTCACCCGTGACTTCGACCGTGATCGGAACTCCGGGAAGATATTTCGCCACCCGAGTCGCGCGGGTCACGCCGTCGAAAATCACCAACTCGCCATCGCTGCCACGCTTGACTTCGGGTGGCGGCATTCCTGCAATCGAGACCCCATGTCGTGCGACTTGTCGGTGCAGTTTAATCGGGTCCGCCCCGTCCCGACGAGAACCCGGCAAATGCAGCGTGGCGGGATCAACTTGGACGAACTCACGCGGCTTCATAATGGCATGATACCGGACCTGAAATCGAAAAGCGAGTTACGAAGAATGCGCCACCAAGCCTGAACCGGACCTGCTTCCTGCCGGTTTTTCCGCCCGCGCCCTTGTCACTTCGGGGTGGGGCTGCCATAATCACAGTCTTACTTTGCACGAAATACCGGACAGTGTGGCTTCTTGGCCGCGCTGTTTGTTTTTCACGATTCTGTTCGGGGTGGCGAGGGTAGCGGGTGAGCGTTTGCTCCCTGCGAGAGTCGTAGCCCCCAGAGGTTGACCATGTCGAACTTTGCCAAACTCACTGTCACGCCCCGCACTGGAACTGGCACTCGCGCTGCGATGAAGCTGCGTAAGAAGGGGCTGGTTCCGGCTGTGATCTACGGTCACAAAGAGCCGGTCGCCCACATTTGTGTGAGTGCGGAAGAACTCGACCGGGCGATTCGGGTGCAACACGCCCGGACGTTTAACCTCACGGTGGACGGCAAAACGGACACGGTGCTGATTAAAGAATTGCAGTGGGATTACCTCGGCAAGACGATGATTCACGTCGATTTTGAACGCCGCTCCTTGACCGAACGGGTCAAAGTGACGGTGCCGATCGAACTGCGGAACACCCCGAAACAAATGGGCGGCGGCGTGTTGGACCAGCCGATGCACGCAGTCCACATCGAATGCCCACTCGGTAGCATCCCAGAAGCGATTCGCATCGACCTGACGACGCTCACCATCGGCCACCCGATCCACGTGAAAGAGCTTCCCCTCCCCGAGGACGTGAAGGCCCTGGACGGCCCGGAAATGGTCGTCGTTCAACTGAAGCTCCCAGGCGCCGAAGCCGTCATCGCCGAGGCCACCGGCGTCGAACCCGAAATCCTGACCGCCAAGAAGACGAAGGACGGGGAAGAAGAGTGATAGTAGTGGATAGTGAGTAGTGGATAGAAGAGTAGTGGTGAGTGGACAGTGGATAGTGGTTAGTTAAATCTAAGAGTTCGGAACGGTAGAACTAACAGACTGCTCAGAATTTCCACCCGCTGACCAATAGTCATCAAACTCTTCACTGCTTACTAACCACTATCCACTGTCCACTCACCACTCACCACTATGAAAGTAGTCGTTGGCCTCGGGAACCCTGGGGCGAAATACTCGGGGACGCGGCACAACATCGGGTTTGCGGTCGTGGACTATCTGGCGGCGGACCCGACGTGCGGGCCGTTTCGCAGTAAGTTTCAGGCTCAAGTTGCGGAACTGAAGGTCGGCGATGAGCCGGTGTTGCTCCTCAAACCCGAGACGTTCATGAACCTCAGCGGGCGGGCGGTACGGCAGATTGTGGACTTTTACAAGCTCACGGCCGTGGACTTGCTGGTGGTGAGCGATGACATCAACTTGCCGCTGGGCAAGCTACGAGTGAGAGCCAGAGGTAGCCACGGCGGGCAGAACGGGTTGCGGAACATCCAGGAGAACCTGGGCACCGACGAGTACCCCCGATTGCGTGTGGGGGTCGGTCAGCCCAACCCCGGTGAAGCGATCGACTACGTGCTGTCCCGGTTCAAACCCGGCGAACACAAGGCAGTCGAAGAAGCCGTCGCCAAAGCCGCAAATGCCGTGTTGATCTGGGTGCGAATGGGTCTCGAAACGTGCATGAACCGCGCCAACGGCTCCGAAACCGAACCGAAGCCCAAGAAGCCGAAGCCGAGTGAAGTGAAGAAAAAGGACGAGACCAAGAATAAGCAAGGGGATGGAGAAACCCTACCAGACCGTCCGAGCCACGACCGTTAAGGAGTGGCCCAACCAACCTCAGACGAGACGGTGTGTGACCATCGGGGCGACGAAACGTCGGTGAAAGTTTGGGCCGCTCCCTAACGGTCGCGGCTCGGTCAGTTTTGATTGACGAAGGATGGCGGTTGCTCCCCCACTCGTGTGCGGTGGGGGTCGGGATGGGGCGAAGGTTCTTCGTGCCACCGAGCCAGGGTAACCCGGACGATACCAAACTGTTGGGAGACTCCCAACCGAGGACGCGATGCCTGTTGAACTGTACGAAACGCTGTTTATTCTCGACTCCACCAAGCTGTCCGCCGAGCCGGACGCGGTGAAAGCGCAACTGCACACCACGCTGGAACGCTACGGCGCGGAAATTATCGTCAGCCGCCCGTGGGACGATCGCAAGCTGATGTACCCGATCAAGAAGCAGAAAAAAGGCGCCTACCACGCCGTCTATTACAACGTCGAAAGCACCAAGCAACGCGACATCGAACGCGACTTCGCCATCAACGAAAGCGTGTTGCGGCTGATGACCTCGCACATCGACCCGAAGTGGGCCGAAGCGATCATGGACGTGGCCAAGAACGACACCGGCTTGGCGTTCGCCATTCGCGGGATGCAAGAGGAAGCTAGCTCAGACGGCCTGATGCCGAACCTTGACGGCGGCATGGAAGGCGAAGCGTTCACCGCAGCCGGTGGCGGTCGCGGTCGCGGTCGCCGCGAATACGGCGACAAGGATTGACGCCTACTGACCTTGCCGGTTGCGTTCAAATCGGCATAACTTCCTAATGACGGCTCCACCCACACGCTACAACTTCCAAACTTACCAAAACTTCCAACCGGGTGGAATCGGTCCCAGGAGCACAGGTCATGGCAAACCTGAACAAGGTGATTCTGATCGGTCGGCTGACGCGAGACCCGGAGACGCGGGCGTTCCAAACGGGCGGGATGGTGGCCAAGTTCGGCTTCGCGGTCACGAACCGCAAGAAGAACGCCCAGTCCGGCCAGTGGGAAGACGACCCGATGTTCGTCGATGTCGAAGTGTTCAACCGCGGCGAGTTCGGTAAGCTGGCCGACTTGGTCCGCGACCGCTGCCGCAAGGGTAGCCAACTGATGCTCGAAGGCAAGTTGATTCTCGACCGCTGGGACGACAAAGCCACCGGCGAGAAACGATCGAAACTGAAGATCGTCGCCGACAACATTCAACTGCTCGATCCCCGAACCGATGGGATGGGCAGTTCCCAGCAAAGTGGCGGCATGGACGAGGAAGGGATGGAAGCCCCACCCGCTCGCCCCAACAATAGTTATGGCAACAACCGTGGCGCCGCACCACGCACGCCCGCAAAACCGAACGCGGGCTACTCGGCTGGCCCCGACGACGACCAGAATAACGACGACCACCAGACGGGTGAGATTCCGTTCTAACTTTATCCCAGTGACCCTACGAGAACCGGGACTTTTACCCCGGCTCTCGATTTAACTCTGAAGGCTTCCTCCGATGGCCAAAGCAACCACTAAAGCCAAGGG
>JANLRE010000088.1:0-1218 GCA_031368205.1 Fimbriiglobus sp.
TGTTTGCCTATTTTGCGATGAAAGCGAACAGCATTGCCATGAAAAAAACCAGCGACTCGCTGGTTTTTTATGAGTCGTGCGAGGGAACCGATCACCACTTGGGCGTGTTCGTGTAGTTCGCGTGAAAGACTTTCCAAACGGGTTTCGTCGTGTCGATCAACAGTTCCCAGTGGTCCAACTTAACGGGTTGGGCGCGTGGGTTCGCGGCTTGGAAAATCAGTTGCGCTTCGGCTTGATCGAGTGCGCCGGCCAGCGAACTGACGGGGAAATCGGTGCCCGCGATTTTTGCCCACTCGTTCGCTTTGACCGCGACTTCGCCCATGTGCTTCGTCGCCGGACCAATCACGGTGCCGTCGGCTTTGACAGCGGATCGTTCGATCAAAAACTCTCGTTGACCGACTTTGAGCCGCATCGAGACGGGAATCGACGTGCCGGGAATCTTCTCGGTCGATTCGGCCAGGACGGTCCAGGTCAACTTGATGTACTTGGCGCGCAGTCGGGCAAAGTTTTTCCCCAGCCACGCTTCCATGTTGGCGGCTCGACGGAAGAGTTTGCTTTCACGCATCGCCTTGAGGGCGTTGAGAATTCGCCCCTGCGCCGCTTCCTTGGTGATGTACAACACCAGGGCCTGAACGAGCAACGAGAAGAAAGTCGCCACGCCTTCCGCAAACTCCCGTGCCGCCATTTCGATCGCACACGAGGTGCCGTCCGAGTTCCACGCCAGCGAAATGGCGTTCCCGAACCGCTCCGTCAGTGCGGAAAAATTCTCCGCAAGGTACGTGAGAAGAAACGCCACCCCTAACCACTGCAACAACCACTCCCCGATGAGTACCCCCAACCTTGCGCCGTAAGCCGCCCCCGGACCCGCCCCGACACCCCCCGCCAGCGCACCGACACCGCCGCCGATGACCCCACCCAGTAGCGTCGTCACGATCATGACCCCGAGCGCCATCACCAGTCCGAAAATCAATCCATCGACCACGGCGCGGAAATCATTCCCAAGCCGCTTCATGATCGCCGGACCCGTGTACTGTTGGGCGGCGAGAAAGACGGCATCCTTGATGTAGCCAACGCGATCCGGGACGCTCAGCGCGTCATCAAACCAGCTCGTCCCCGACGACCCCGGCGGCTTGGCCCGACACGCCGGTGCGTTTTCCAATTCGGGACCAGGAACCGTGGTGTTCGGCGGGGGCATGATGGGATGCTCAGGGTGGTGGC
>JANLRE010000140.1:0-6566 GCA_031368205.1 Fimbriiglobus sp.
AAACCGCCGCATTGACAGCGTGCGCGTGCTCTCTCACGAGTTGATCGAACCGGTTCTGGTGGCGCTGATCCAGATTGCCATAGAAGTAACCATGCTCCCCCAGATACCCAGGTCGGAAAGATGTGTCCATACCTATGCTTCCAGTGGGGTAGGAGTCATTATTCGCAACAAACCCGGTCCCGAAGTTTGTTGCGAATAATGCCCCCCACCTGGGCCTGGGGAGGGTTTCTTCCGACAAGACGGTTCTTCCCTCGTCGATCCGACGGAGCAACGCGGTTCCGCCATTCGCACGTTCCCGGCGAACCGGCTGCGTGAGCTGCCGGGTGGACAGCCACAGCCGGAGGGCAGGTTGTGACCCAGGCAGCTCACGCAGCCGGTTCGCCGGGAGGTTTTCCCTTCGTCACAAGGATGGAGCAACGCGGTTCCGCCGAGCGGCGGGATTTTCCAGGCAAGAGGTTTTAACCGGAGTAGAATCCAGAGTGTCCGCATTGCACAAGGAGATTGCAAAGATGGTCCATATCACGATGCAGGAGGCGCAGGCCAGTCTGCCTGCATTGATTCAACAGATGGCAAGCGGTTCGCAAATTGAAGTCACCGATAACGGTGTGCCGGTCGTAACGATCACACGCTACGCGAGTGGACCCGGCACAGTGAAGCCCCGGCGGGTTCTCGGCGCTCAAGCGGGATCAGTTTTATACATGGCACCCGATTTCGATGCACCGCTCGATGATTTCAAGGAGTACATGGAGTGACCCATTTGCTGGATGCTCACACCTTGATCTAGAGCCAAGACACGCCGAGGTTGCTGGGAATCGCCGCACAAGATGTGTTGACGGATCGGGACAACCTGTTGTGCGTCGGCAACGGGACGCTGTGGGAAATCGGAATCAAGGTCGCCACGGGAAAACTCAGGCTCTCGAAGCCGTTTCGCACCTGCATCGACTTTGCAATTACGAACCTCGATTTGAAGATCGTCGAGATCACTCTCGATCACATCGAACGTGTCAGCGACATGCCGTTCTTGAAGGATCACAGGGATCCGTTCGATCGAATCCTTGCAGCACAATCGTTGGCGACAACAATTCCGGTGGTCAGCATCGATGAAATCTTCGACGCCTACGGCGTGAACCGAATCTGGAACTGAACCGTCTTGATGTTCGTGCCGAAATCGTTTATGTACGCCTATGGCCCTCGTCGATTTTACACCCAACCTTGCCCGCCAAACCACGACGGCTTCATGCCGTGTGGGTGGGGCTACCGTTGCCGAGGCATTGCAGGCAGTGTTTGAGCAGTTGCCGGACCGCACCCTGGCCTTCGGTTCCACGACCGGGTCCGTCTGGATCAGCGAAAATGGCGGCGACACGTGGCACCGTCTGAGCGCGGACCTACCGCCGGTGTACTGCGTCCGCTTTGCGTGATGTTAGAGTGGCAGGGCGCGCAGAGCCACATGAACGATCGTTCATGGGCTTTGCGCTGGCAGATGACAGAACGGACCGTGTAGGGTACACTTCTAGTACCTACCTCACGCCGCTTCGTGGTGTCCGACATGATTCGTGTTTCCTTGTTGTTGCTACTGCTCGCGCCACTTTCTCTTCACGCTGCGGAACCATCAGCCGAGGGCGTTGAGCTTTTCGAGAAGAAGATCCGGCCCGCACTCGTTGAGCATTGTTACAAGTGCCATTCCGCCCAGTCCAAACAACCCAAGGGCGGGTTGCGGTTGGACAGCCGCGCGGCGTTGATTCAGGGCGGTGACAGTGGGCCGTCACTGGTCGTGGGGGACGTGGCCAAGAGCAAGCTCATCGAAGCCATTCACTACAAGAACAACGACCTACTGATGCCGCCGAAGGGGAAGCTGCCGGACGCGATGATCGCGGACTTGGAGAAGTGGGTGAAACTCGGCGCGCCGTGGCCGGGTGAGGAAACGACGAAGGTTACACCGCCTATCAAATCGGAATTCGATCTACAGAAGCGTAAAGCCGAACACTGGGCGTGGCAACCCGTTCAATCACCGGCGCCTCCGGTCGTGAAGAACAGCACTTGGCCGCGTGACCCGGTTGACCAATTCATCTTGGCGAAGCTCGAAGCAAAGAACCTGACGCCGGCGGCACCGGCGGGGAAACGGGTGTGGCTGCGCCGGGTCACATTTGCCCTCACCGGCTTGCCACCGACGCCGGACGACATCGCGGCGTTTGAAGCCGATGGTTCGTCGAAGGCGTTCGCAAAAGTGGTCGATCGGTTGCTGGCATCGCCCCTTTATGGTGAACGCTGGGGGCGGCATTGGCTCGACTTGGTGCGCTACGCTAAGAGCCGGGGGCACGAGTTCGACCCGGACATTGCCAACGCCTTCCAGTACCGCGATTACGTGGTCCGGGCGTTGAACGCCGACGTGCCGTATGACCAGTTCGTCCGCGAACACTTGGCCGGTGACGTTCTTCCCAAACCACGGCTAGACCCGAAGACTGGCGGCAATGAATCCGTCATCGGCACCGGCTTCTGGCACCTCGGCGAAGAGGTCCATTCCCCGGTTGACATTCGCCAAGATCAAGCGGACCGCTACGACAACCGCATCGACGTAATGACGAAATCGTTCCTCGCCATGACCGTGAGTTGCGCCCGCTGCCACGACCACAAGTTCGACGCGATTAGCACCAAGGATTACTACGCGCTGTTCGGCTTGCTCGAAGGGAGCAGCTACCGCCAAGTGCGGTTCGATACGACGGAATCGCACAAGGCCATTGCCACCGAGTTGAAGAAACTCCGCGACCGTTTCGACCGCGAACAACGGTCGGAAGTGACCGCGACCGTCTCGCAACCCGATGCCGCGTGGCGTAAGCAAGTGCAAGTCGTGGTGGATTATTCCCAGATCAAATCCGACGAGTGGCTACCGGATGACGTGACGTTCGGGTCCGGTCCACGCCCGGCGGGATTTGTCAGCGTGCGGCCAAGTAAAGCCGGACCTGTTGCCCACGTCGAAGAGCGCACCGCTGCGGTGTACGACCGCTTTTGGGATGGGTTGAAACTGGCACCGTCTGCCGCCCAAGACAACCAAGCGCTGGCCGGACAACCGCGAGCGGGGTTCACGGTCCGCACGCCGAACTTTACGCTGGAACGCAAGACCGTGTCCGCGTTCGTGCGCGGTGGGGGCAAGCTCTACGCCGCCGTTTGTGGGCACACCGTGATTGCCGGACCGCTGCACGCGGCGCTGGTGAAGACTGTCCCCAACCACGAGCAATATCAATGGGTGACGATGGACCTGAGCGGGTATGTGGGGCAGCGGCTGCACCTCGAATTGACCGCAACGACCGGAACCGATTTCGCCGTGGCAATGGTGGTGCAAGGCGATGACAAACCGCCGACCGTGCCCGAAGCAGTGAAGAACGGCGTGTCTGTCTCGAAGGAACAGTTGCAGCAATTCGCGGACGATGAAAAGGCACTCGCCGCGAAAGTGAATTGGCAATCTCGCCTGGCGCTGGCGCTGTGGGATGCGAACGGTGTGGATGAAGCGGTGTTCGTTCGCGGCAACCCACGTTCGCTGGGCGAAGTCGTTCCGGTTCGCTCGCTGGAAGCGTTGGCCGGTCCGCACCGCATCTCGGAGTTGCGTGGCAGTGGGCGGCAGGAATTTGCTTGGCATATCACGGACCCGAAACAGAATCCATTGATCGCGCGAGTTGCCGTCAACCGAATATGGCACCACCTCTTCGGGCGTGGCATCGTGGCATCGACCGACAACTTCGGCGTTCTGGGGGATGCGCCAACCCACCCAGAGTTGCTGGATTATTTAGCGACGGAGTTTGTGAACGAAGGCTGGCACACGAAGAAACTGATTCGGCGACTCGTGCTGAGTAGCACGTACCGAATGAGTTCGGAAGTCGATGCCCTAGCGACGGCGCTCGATCCCACTAACACGCTGTTGCATCACTTCCGGCTCAAGCGGCTGGAAGGGGAAGCGATTCGTGACACCATGTTGTCAGTCAGCGGGCGACTCGATTCGACTATCGGCGGGCCGCCGGTGCCGATCTTTTTGACCCCGTTTCTGGATGGCCGTGGGCGGCCGGCAACCGGGCCACTGGATGGCAACGGTCGGCGCAGCCTTTACCTGAGTGTGCGACGGAACTTTCTGTCACCGTTTTTGCTGGCCTACGATACGCCCATTCCGTTCTCCTCCGTGGGCCGTCGGCAGGTGTCCAACGTCCCCGCGCAAGCGCTGATCTTGATGAACGACCCGTTCGTTCATGGACAAGCCGAAGCGTGGGCGAAGCGAATCCTCGCCCAGCCCGGCACCACAGAGGAACGAGTGAGCCGGATGTACCTCCATGCGTTCGGTCGCACGCCCACACCACAAGAGGTGGAAACCTGCCACGATTACGTGGCCGGTGACGACGCCAAAGCGTGGGCCGACTTGGCGCACACGCTGTTCAACGTCAAAGAATTTGTGTTCGTTCCTTAGTGGATTGCACAGTGATGCCCCACCTGTTGACGCCATTGACACGCCGTGAAATGCTAGTGCGTTCCGCCAACGGATTCGGTGCCGTTGCGCTGAGTGCTATGCTAGCGGATCAAGCCCAGGGTTCGTCCAAGCCGGTGCTGCACCACGCGCCGAAGGCGAAAGCGATCATTTTTTTATACATGGACGGTGGCCCGTCGCAGGTGGACACGTTCGACTACAAACCGCTTCTGGAAAAGTATCACGGCCAAGATCCGCACAAGGTTTTCAAGGTCGAGCCGACCCAGTTTGCGAACGTCGGCAAGGTGCTGCAATCGCTGTGGAAGTTCAAGCAACGCGGGCAAAGCGGCACCTGGGTGAGTGACCTGTTCCCGCACATGGCGACGATGGCGGACGAGTTTGCGGTCGTGCGGTCGATGGTGTCGAAGTTCCCCGAACACACCAGCGCGAACTACTTTTTGCACACCGGCAGCGGCGTGCAGGGCCGCCCCAGTTGGGGGGCGTGGTGCGGGTACGGGTTGGGCACCGGGAACCAAGATTTGCCGACGTTTTTGGTCCTGAACGGCGGATTGATCCCACCGGGTGGGTTGGATAACTTCAACAGCGGCTTCCTGCCAGCGGCGTTTCAGGGGTCGGTGTTTCGCGCCGGCAATCCCCCCGTGGCGAACATTGCCCGGCAGGAGCCAACCGACGCCCGACAGCGGGCAAAGTTTGAACTGATGCGAAAACTCGACACACTCGGGCAACCGAAAACCGGCAAGCCGGACGAGATCGAAGCTACGATCGTGAACTACGAAACCGCCTTCCGGATGCAGACCGCCGTCCCGGAACTAACCGACATCAGCAAAGAAACTACTGCGACAAAGACGCTCTATGGTCTCGATTCCAAGTATGCCCCGACGGTCACGTTCGGCACGCAATGTCTCGTGTCGCGCCGGCTTGTGGAACGCGGGGCACGGTTCATCGAGATCACCTGCCCGAGCGTCGGCACGGACCGTTGGGACCAGCACAGCGACCTGAAAAACGGCCACGAGAAGAACGCGCGGGCGGTCGATCAGCCGATTGCCGGGTTGCTGACTGATTTGAAAGCACGTGGGTTGTTGAAGGACACGCTCATCGTGTGGGGCGGGGAGTTCGGGCGTACCCCGTTTGCCCAAGGGTCCGACGGTCGGGACCACAACCAATACGGCTTCACGATATGGCTCGCCGGGGGCGGGATCAAGCCGGGCGTCGTTCACGGCGAGACCGATGAGTTCGGCTACAAGGTCGTGCAAGACAAAGTGGAAATGCACGATCTTCATGCCACGATGTTACACCTTCTTGGCATCGACCATAAAAAACTCACATTCCGCTTCGGCGGCCGTGACATGAGGCTCACCGACGTTCATGGCGAATTGGTGAAAGCAATCTTGGCCTAATCTGACACATCACTGTTGTGAAACAATACTCATCTCTCATGAGTTGTTTTTCACGCCCAACTCACGTTATTTTCAGCATATCTTCTCTATAAATCGTCGTAGGTTACCACGGTTTTCCTGGAGGATACTATGCGACGATACCGACGCGGCTTCACACTGATGGAAACGCTGGTTGTGATTGCCATCATTGCCTTGTTGATTGGTTTGTTACTGCCTGCTGTGCAACGAGTGCGACATGCGGCGGCCCGCACGCAGTGCAAAAGCAACTTGCACAACATCGGGATTGCATTTCATCATTACATTGATGTGAATAAAGATCACTTCCCGGACGCGGCGCGGCTTCCGAGTGTTCCGACCGTTCCGAATCAGAAAAGCTTGTCACAAATTCTGGGGCCATTTGCGGAGAACAACGCGGTCGTGTTTCGGTGCCCGCTTGACCAGACCCGCTACCCCACTGAAGGCTTGAGCTTCGAGTACCAACCGCGCGTGGCCGGGAAAACGCTGAACGAGCTACGCAACAACACGCTCGGACTGCCGCTGACTTCGATCTGGCTCTGCTACGACTTCGACGCGGTTCACGGCGGCGACCCGGACCACGCCCGCGATTGGCTCTACGCCGATGGTCACGTTGAGTAACTGATTGGTCTGGCAAGTGGTTTATCGTGGTTTTCGGCCCTGAAAGGGACGTTCTGTCAGCCCAGGGC
>JANLRE010000298.1:0-1397 GCA_031368205.1 Fimbriiglobus sp.
GACCTCGTCGCGGGCCACCCGATGTGCAACCTGTCGCGGATGCCCCGAATGCAATTCCCGCATCCGCCCATCGAGTACCCGTTCGACAAACTGAAGGCCAACCCGCGCCTCGCACTCGACCCGAAACCCGTGCTAAACCCCATGCGCGATGGCCTGCGTGCCTGGTTACGTTTGCCCCGCATCGCGTGGCAGCTCTATTCCATGTCCAGCACCACCCGCAAACTAGCTGCGACTTTTGCCGACGAGTTCACGACTCAAATCGTCCCGCCGTTCGTGCAAGAAGCACGCGATGCCCTGCGTGAGGATTGGTCGAAGCTCGATTCGGCAACACTGTTCAAACACTTCCACCACTGGACGGAACGCACACTTGTTGAGTTTGCGCGACACAGTTTGAAACCGACCGTCTTCGCCGATTTGGCGTGGAACACACTGTTCGAGTTGTTGAAACCCAAGCTCGGCGAAGCCGGTGCGAAGACCGCAATCAGCGAACTCGCAAGCGGTACCGGCGCAGAACTCGCGGTCGCGGTGAAACAGCTTGCGGAGGGCACACTGGACCAACGAACTTTTTTGGAGCGGTTTGGGCATCGGTGCCAGAATGAGATGGAGTTGGCGCAACCGCGCTGGAGTGAGACACCAACCCACGGACCGAAAGCCCACGAACGATCGTTCGTGGGCTTTCCTGCCATCAGTTTTGATGATGTGGCTGCCCGGATTGCAGCCCTCGCGCCAGCGCCACCTAGCGCACTGTTGCGTGGCCAAGTCGCGCAATGGGCGGAGCGCTTGCGGGTGTACCTGGGGTTGCGGGAAGCGGTGAAGAATGACTTGATGCTGGGGTATGCGGTCATTCGTAAATCGCTCGTCGAACTGGGGAGAACCACGGGTCTGCGCGGCGATCTCTTTTATCTGTTGCCAACGGAACTGCCGGAACTGATTGCGGGGAAGGATTTCACAGCGGTCGTTCGGGATCGCAAGAAACAACGGCAACTCGAACTCAGTCTCGAAGTGCCAGCGGTGTTGTTCAGTGATGCGCTGGATGCGATTGGTCGCCCGGAGCCGGTGCCCGTGGGGGCGACGACGTTCGAGGGGATTGCGATCTCCGTCGGCAGTGCGGAAGGACTGGCCCTGGTGCTGACCGAACCGACCGCGTCATTACATACGGATGAACCGTACATTCTCGTTTGCCCCTCGACTGACCCCGCCTGGGTGCCGCTGTTCGTCCACGCGAAGGGGCTGATTATGGAAACCGGCGGGGTACTCAGTCACGGGGCGATTGTGGCACGGGAGTTCGGGTTGCCGGCCGTTGCGGGGTTGCCGGGGATCACCAAACAAATCCGCACCGGCCAACGGGTGCGCGTCGATGGCACTCACGGCACCGTGACGATTTTGTGAGCGATTAC
>JANLRE010000312.1:0-4040 GCA_031368205.1 Fimbriiglobus sp.
CAACCGATCGGCTGACCCGGCTCAACCCAATTCGCCGAAGCGGGTATTCGTGGACGTGACCAAAGCCGCCGGTCTGCCGGAACACCTTCCGTGGAGTACATCAGCGGTGTTTGGCGATCTCGACGGCGATGGGTTCCCGGAACTGTTCATTTGCCAGTATCTCGATTGGTCGTTCGACAAGCACCGGACGTGCCCGCACCACACCGTTCCTGTTGATGTCTGTACGCCCCATGCGTTCAATGCGCTCCGACCCTATCTGTTTCGCAACACCGGCAAAGGTGGCTTTGAAGACATCAGTGATCGGCAGCCGTTGCGTGCCGACGGCAAGGGGCTTGGCGTGGTCATCACCGATCTCGATGGTGACGGGCGACCGGACATTTATGTCGCCAACGACGCCAGTGACAATCACCTCTATCTGAACCGACCGGGGTTTCAGTTAGAGGAATGCGGCTTGAGTCGGGGCGTCGCCGTCGATGAAACCGGCCACCCGAACGGGAGCATGGGGATTGCCGTGGCCGATTGGGATCGGTCGTCGTTCCCCTCGGTGCTGGTGACGAACTTTCAGAACGAATGGCACGCACTTTATCAAAACGTCGGCCGTGGGCGGTTCCTCTACCAGTCGCACCCCAGTGGGTTGGCCAAGCTCGGGCAAAAAGACGTCGGGTTCGGAACGACCTTCGCGGATTTTGACAACGACGGCTGGTCGGATTTGGTCATTACCAACGGCCACGTCCTGCGGCACCCGGTCGGATCGACCCTGGAACAGTTGCCCGTCTTGATGCGGAACACAATGACTGGCAATCGACGAATGCTAACGAACGTCGCATCGGAGGCAGGCGCTTATTTCCGGTCACCCCATCAGGGTCGCGGACTCGCGGTCGGGGATCTCGATAACGACGGACGACTTGATGTTGTCGTGACGCACCAGAACGCCAAGACGGCCCTGTTGCGAAATACCGGAACTGCTGTTGCGAGTCACTGGATGAATTTCCGCCTCAAGGGTCGTGCCCATCGTTCGATTACCGGGGCCAAAGTCACGATCCACTACCGGGACCAGGTCCAAACGCAATTCCTGACCGCCGGCGGCTACCTCTCCGGGTGCGATCCGCGCGTTCATTTCGGGCTGGGCGCGGAAGCCAGCGTTGATCGCGTCACCGTCGATTGGCCGCACGGACCCAGTCAGACTTGGACCGGGCCGTTCAACCCCGATCGCTTCTCTCTCATTCAGGAAGGCAACAGTTCGATCGAATAAAAATGGGGTTTGCTGGATCGCCTGACTCCAACGACCCAAATGTCCGCTCATCGAGTTTTCAGGAACTTTTCTCTTTGAAGTGGGATGGTGACATGGTATCAATGAATTCTGGCCTACCTGCGTCATGCCCAACATCGGTTCTATTTTCACTCCGTTGATTGGGTTCCATATGTTTGGCATGGTGTTCAGTGGGTCAAGTTCCAATTTTCTCCCTTATGATTGGAGATTGCTATGAAGCTTTTTATCCGGCGCAATGAACGCCGTGGCTTCACGTTGATCGAGTTATTGGTGGTGATTGCGATCATCGCCATCCTGATTGGACTGCTGCTGCCAGCGGTACAAAAAGTCCGCGAAGCCGCCGCCCGGATGTCGTGCCAAAACAACCTGAAGCAGTGGGGCATTGCCCTGCACAGCTTCCACGACGCCAACGGCCAGTTGCCGTATGGCACCAGCCCCCCCGGCGTTGTGCCTAATGCCATCACGGGTGGATGGGGACCAGCTTGGATGGTCTACTTGCTTCCCTACGTCGAGCAGGCTCCGATGTACAGCCAACTGGACATCAAGCAAGGATTTTGGAACGTTCCTTTGAATAATAACGCATTGAACAACTTCTCGCCGAAGGTGATGCAGTGCCCGTCAAGTCCGTTGCCACTCGGTACCGCAAACAACACGGCCACGGGAGCGACGAACAACTCGACTTCCTACGTCGGCATCGCCGGTGCGACCAATGACCCCGCCTCGCGGTACATTTGGCCGGGGAGCGCCAACAACCAAAACGGTAACTTGGTCAACGGTGGCGGCGTGTTGACCGTCAGTGGTGCTGGCAAAATTACCCTGGTTGGGATTTCCGACGGGACCAGTAACACACTGGCAATCAGTGAACAAAGTGACTGGATCCAACTCGTAGGTGGCCTCAAGCGTGACATCCGTGCCTCCCAACCGCACGGGTTTAACATGGGCTTCAACCAGAACACATCCCCTGGACCAACAGTTGCATCGGGCGACAACCGCTCGTTCAACACGACCACGATTCGCTACGCAATCAACTTCAAAACGAATTTGCCGCTCACCGTCGATTCGGCGAGTTGTTGTGCGTGTGCCGGTGGCTCCGTTGGGAGTTACGGTATCTGTTTCAACTCGGGGGCCAACACACCATTGAACTCGGCCCACACGGGTGGCGTCAACGCTGCTCTTTGTGACGGTTCCGTGCGATTTATTCGTGACAGCATCCCATTAGTCACGTTGCAATTCTTTGCCATCCGTGACGATGGTCAAGTGATTAACGTTGACTAACTTGAGTGACAGTTGAGACGGCGACACAAACCACATGAGGTCTACTGTCGCCGTCTCTTTTTTCGACACCGCAACACCTTGGAGCCTGAACTTGAAAAAGCCTATTCACCTGAGCGTAGTGCTGGCCGCGATGATCGCACCGTTGGTACTTGCTGGTTGTAGTCCTGACAAACCACCAGCGACATCGACCCCGGAAGCCCAAAAGTCGATGATGGAAGGCATGAAGTCGTTCGATAAGAAGTCTGACAAGGCTGTTGAAAAACCCGCTGAAAAAGCCCACGAAAAGAAGTAAGCCTTCGCAAATTCAACACGCCGCCGCCGAGTGTCCACCACTCGGCGGCGTTTCACGTCAATCATTGCCCCGCCGATCGCGTGTTCCATTCTCGGTCATAAGCGCCTTGCTGATTCGGTGCCTTGGTGCGATCGAACGCCCCGTCGGGGTAACTGGTCATGTTCCGGTACGGCAGCGGGCCGACGTGGCCGCCGGTCTTGGTGAAGGGGGCGGTGTCTTTGCAGTAGCCGTTGGTCCGCAGCACGAACGATCGGACGTGGCCGGGTTTCAAATCGGGTACTTTCGTCGCATCAAATTCGATCGTGATTTCATCGCCCGGACCGGCGAGAACGAACCGATCGTCCACTTCGGTCAACAGTGCGGTCACGTCCCCGGTGCGGGTGAGCTTGCCATACCATTTCGTCGCTGAAACAGGTTCGGTGCGGTCGTTGTTGTACTCGACCGGCGGCTTGCCGTTCGGCATGACCTCTTGCATGAAACCACGGTGGGCCAAGTTTGCGTTCGCCACACCCAAAGACGATGTACTCGTCACGATCTCCGGCACCGCGAGGTAGATTTCGTCCCAATAGATTTGCAGATTCGTGAGTATTCGTAGCTTCCCAATTGGCTTGCCCGCAAGTTCGGGGAGTTCTCGTGTCATCACCTTGGGCAACCCCGCCGGGAAGCCGAGTTCGGCAACCGGCGTCCATTTCCCGTCCGCGCCAAGTTGTTCGAGAACCGGAGAGATCATCGGCACGCCCGCTTGGGTTGCCGCAAAGATCGACTCGGGGTAGGGGTAATCAATCCACCCGGCCAACACCATGACGGGTGGGTTGGCCGTGGTGCCAATCGACTGGGCGCTGAAATCGAGTTCAACGAAGTGGTCCTCCGCGTACCCCAACCAGTGCCGATGTTTGAAGCCATCAACCGTCTTGATGTCGCGCGACTTCAGGGTGTCGGTTACGTCACGTCCCATGTGATCTTTGGCCGTTGTCGCATGGAACCGCTGCGTGAATTTTTGCGGCTTTTGGGTGACGTCCGGCCCACCCGTGCTGAAGCGTTCATCGGGGTGAATGTCACTTTGCGTCGGGTGATCGAAGACCTCCAGTCGTACCTGATCGAGGTAAAGTACCTCGTCCATCGGTTCGGAAATCTTCAGCGTGAACTTGCCGTTCTTCGCCACGAGTTGGCCGGGTTCGATCTTGACGGACTCCTCCGGACGAG
>JANLRE010000315.1:0-2378 GCA_031368205.1 Fimbriiglobus sp.
GTCGGGCCTCGCAAAGCCTCGACCACGACCTACAAGACGCCAAAACCAAGAAGCATCCCACGATCCGAATTACTCGTCTTCTTCGCGGAGCTTCGCCAGGATGCTGTAGTCTTCTAACGTCGTCGTGTCGGACGTGCTAACGCGGCCGGCGGCAATGTCGCGGAGCAGTCGGCGCATGATTTTGCCGGAGCGGGTCTTGGGTAGCGTCTCGGTGAATTTGATTTCATCCGGGCGGGCCAGGGCGCCGATTTCCTTGGTGACGTGGGCTTTCAACTCGGCTTTCAGTTCCTCGATTGGCGCGTGGCCTTGGCGAAGGGTGACGAAGCAAACGATCGCTTCCCCCTTCAAATCGTCGTGCCGTCCCACCACAGCGGCCTCGGCCACTTTGGGGTGGTTGACCAACGCACTTTCCACTTCCATCGTGCTCAGGCGGTGGCCAGACACGTTCAGCACGTCATCCACACGACCCATGATCCAGATGTACCCGTCTTCGTCTTTTCGCGCACCGTCGGCGGTGAAATAAATGCCGGGGTAGTTGCTCCAGTACGTGGCCTTGTAGCGTTCATCATCGCCGTAAATGGTCCGCATCATGCTCGGCCAGGGGCGCTTGACAACCAAGAATCCCCCAGCGTTTGCGGGGACGGAGTTGCCTTGTTTATCGACGATGTCCACGCTGATGCCGGGCAGCGGCTTCGTGGCACTGCCCGGCTTGGTTGGGGTGGCACCGGGGAGCGGCGCGATCATGATTGCGCCCGTTTCGGTCTGCCACCACGTATCGACGATCGGGCACTTACCGCCGCCGATCATCTCGTGATACCACATCCACGCTTCCGGGTTGATCGGCTCGCCGACGCTACCCAACAACCGCAGCGAAGACAAATCCTTGCCCTTGGGCCACTTGTCGCCCCACTTCATGAACGCCCGAATCGCGGTCGGTGCGGTGTAGAACACCGTGACTTTGTACTTTTCGATGATGTCCCAGAAGCGGTCTTCGTGCGGGTGGTTGGGGGCGCCTTCGTACATCACAACAGTCGAGCCGTTTGCCAGCGGGCCGTACACGGTGTAGCTATGGCCCGTGACCCACCCCACGTCGGCGGTACACCAGTAGATGTCGTCATCCTTGATGTCGAAGACCCACTTGTGGGTCAGAGAAGCCCCAAGCAGAAACCCGCCAGTGGTGTGCAGCACGCCCTTGGGTTTCCCGGTACTGCCGGAGGTGTACAAGATGAACAGCGGGTGTTCACTGTCGAACGGTTCGGCGGGGCAATCGGCGGAGGCTTTCGCCATCAGTTCATGCCACCACACGTCACGCCCCGGCTTCATCTCGATGGGTTGTTGACACCGATTGAACACGACGCACGTCGTGACCGTGGGTGATTTCAGCAAGGCGTCATCGACGTTCGCTTTCAGCGGAACGATCTTGCCGCGACGCCAACCGGCATCGGCGGTGATGATGACTTTGGCCTGGGCGTCGTTGTTACGGTCGGCCACGGCTTCCGCCGAGAACCCGCCGAACACGACCGAATGCACGGCACCAATTCGAGTACACGCCAGCATCGCAATGGCGGCTTCCGGGACCATCGGCATGTAGATCGTGACGCGGTCACCGCTTTTCACATCCAGTGATTTCAACACGTTCGCAAACTGGCACACTTCCCGGTGAAGTTCGGCGTAGGTCAACGTCCGGCGATCACCCGGTTCGCCTTCCCACAGAATCGCGGGGCGATCTTTTTTGGTCGCCAAGTGCCGATCAATGCAGTTGTCACTCACATTCAGTTGCCCGCCGACGAACCACTTGGCGTGCGGTGCGTTCGACCAATCGAGCACCGTGTCCCAGGTTTTGAACCAGTGCAACGACTTCGCCATTTCTGCCCAAAACTCATCGGGTTCGTTTTCAGCCCACTGCCGTAACCAATCGGCTTCGGCGGCACTGGAGATGTGGGCAGCAGATGCAAACGCCTGAGACGGCGGGAAAACGCGCGTCTCTTTGAGAACGCTTGTGATGTTCGGGCTGGCAGATGACATGATGCACCTGAGTGAAGGCGTGTTCGGCGGGGAGTGGCCACCGTACAACAAATCGGGAGATAGGAGAAAGGGTAGATAGCACACGGCCAAAGTGCAACGGTTTGGCCCGATGAACGGAGAATGTGATGGGTGATACGTTTCGGATTGCGCTGGTTCAAATGAAATGCCACCCGGAACCAGGGCCGAATCTGGACAAAGCCGAAGCCGCGATCCGTGCGGCCGCCAAGCAGGGCGCGCAGATCGTGTGCTTGCCGGAATTGTTCCTCGGGCCATACTTTTGCCAAAAAGAAGACACTGCCACCTTCGACCTCGCCGAACCGATTCCGGGTCCGTCGTCGGATCGGTTGGCAGCA
>JANLRE010000325.1:0-8750 GCA_031368205.1 Fimbriiglobus sp.
CTCCCAGGGTAATCGTCGCAAAGCCTCCTCAACCCTGGGCTAATGGAACAACCCCTTTGGGGTTGAAAACCCGGTCCGTTTACAAACCTGTGTCAAGAATCACCAAGAAAACCGAATCCAATCTTGATTGGATTTCTCTGTGTCTCTGTGTCTCTGTGGTGAAAAATCTTCACTTCCATCCTTAATCCCGCAGTGCGTGGCCGGTTAAGCTGAGGAAGACTCGTTCGAGGCTCGGTTGTTCCAATTCGATGTTGGTGCATTCCACGCCGTGTTCGGCACACAACGCCATCAGTTTCGGCAACAACGGTGAGACGTTTTGGGCGGCGAACTCAACACCTGTCGGTGTTACCACGCAGCGCGTTATGCCCGGCCACTGCTTGATTCGTTCAACGATTCCGTTCGGGGTCTGGGACAACGTCATCCGTGCCACCGCGTCGAGTCGATGGAGTAGGTTGGGCAGCGTGTCGCACGCCTTCACTTGGCCGTGATCGAGGATGGCCAGTCGCGGGCAGAGTGTTTGCACTTCTTCCATGTAATGGCTGGTGTAAATCACCGTCAAACCTGCCGCGTTCAGGCTTCGCACCTGTTCAAAGATGTGGTTGCGCGATTGCGGATCGACACCCGTGGTCGGCTCGTCGAGGAGTAGCAACCGGGGGCGGTGCATCACCGCAACGGCCAAGTTCAACCGGCGTTTCATCCCGCCGGAGAAGGTCGCGGTTCGGTGATTGGCGCGGTCGGTCAGTTCGACGGCTGCCAGCATTTCGTCGATGCGCGACGTGAGTTCGGCACCTTTGATTCCGTAGAGTTGGCCGAAAAACGCGAGGTTCTCGCGGGCGGTTAGTTCCGGGTAAATGGCCAAGTCTTGTGTAGCCAACCCTACATGGCGACGCAACTCGTGATCGTCCGTGCTAAGCTTCTGCCCGAACAGTTTGACGTGACCTTCGGACGCATCCGACAACCCGGACAGGATCGCCATCAGCGTGGTTTTCCCGGCGCCGTTCGGCCCGAGTAAGCCGAACAATTCCCCGGCTTCCACATTAAACGACACGCCTGCGAGCGCCGGTACTGCACCATATCGTTTCCAAACGTTGACGACTTCGAGAACTGGGTTCTTCATGCCGCCTATCATATTGGCGGATCGTACCACGAGACGGCGAAAACCATGACCACATTTAACGACGCCCGAATCCGTCACGCCAATTCCCACAGCGAGAACCGTGGTGGTTCGTATGTGTTGTATTGGTCACAGATGTACCGCCGGTTGCGGGCGAACCACGCGCTGGATTACGCCCTGCACTGGGCCACCAGGTTGAAAAAACCGCTCGTCGTTTACGAGGGGTTGAAGTTGAACTACCCCTGGGCGAGTGCCCGGTTTCATCAGTTCATTCTGGAGGGGATGCGCGACAACGTTGCAGACGCCAAGAAACTGGGGGCGCACTACTGGCCGTTCGTGGAAACGCCGGGAAATGCGGGGCGGGGATTAGTGCGCAAACTGTGTGACGACGCCTGCCTGATGGTGACCGACGATTACCCGCAGTTCATCATCCCGGCCCAAATCCGTGCGGTCGCCGAAGGCGTAACGGTTGCAGTCCACGCCGTGGATGGCAACGGCATCGTGTCACTTTCGCTGCTGGGGCCACCCACCAAAGCCGCTGCCCATTTGCGACCGAAGATTCACAAACTGTTTACCGAAGCGTGGGAGAATCGGGCCAACCTGGAACCCGATTTTTCGACGGCGGATAAAGGGAAAGTCGATCCGCCGTTCAAGCTGTGGCATCCGCCCAAGGATCTCGGCGAGTTTGTGAAGTCGCTACCGATCGACCAGAGCGTACCGGCCATTCCGAACCTGGAAGGGGGCCGCGTGGCCGGGTTGAAATTGGTCGCGGACTTCGCCGAAACCAAACTCCCGCGCTACGCCGACCACCGAAGCCAACCCGACGACCCCGTCCAAAACGCCGCCAGTGGAATCAGTGCGCACCTGCACTACGGCCACGTCAGTATTCAGGATGTGTGTGACGCGGTTTTCGCCAGCGTCAAGAATTGGACGACGGCGCAAACCAACTTGAAGACCCGCAACAAAGACGACTTCTTTTGCCGCGATGCGAACGTCAACAGCTTCCTGGATGAAGCGATCACGTGGCGTGATGTCGGGTTCCAGTGGCACTTCACTCAGGCAGTCGAGAAGACTACGAGTGGTACGAAAAGTTGGCAGGATTCGCCTGACGACAAGCCGTCGTTTAACTTTGCATCCAGCGATTTTTCGCCGATCACAAAGACCGGAACGTTGCAAGCCGTGCTGCCGGAGTGGGCCTGGGAGAGTTTGAAAAAACATACCGCCGACTCACGGGCTTACACCTACACACTCGAAGAATTTGAAGCCGCCAAGACCCACGACCCGCTATGGAACAGTGCCCAACACGAGTTGATTGCCACGGGCCGGATTCACAACTACCTCCGGATGCTCTGGGGCAAGAAAGTGCTGGAATGGTCGGCAACGCCCGAGGACGCTTACCGGGTGCTAGAGCACCTCAACAACAAGTACGCCATTGATGGCCGTGACCCGAATTCGTACACGGGGATTTTGTGGTGCTTTGGTTTGTTCGACCGCCCGTGGCCGCCGGAACGCAAAATCTTTGGCTCGATTCGATACATGACCTCCGACAGCACCGCGAAGAAATTCAAGCTGCAAGGCTACTACGATTACGTCCGCCGATTACCACGAATCGCGGATGTCCGGGGCGGACAGGTTACAGCGATCAAGCGGGATGGGTTATTTTAACTGATACCAGATCATTCACGAAAACTGGTTGAACAACTGGAACCGTGACTGTCAATCCCTAAAACACTGTTTGACGTGGCCGGGTGGCAATTGGGCGTTCGGCCGACACTCTTTTTATTGGGAAGCGGATTTACTCCATGATCGTTCAAACTGCTGGCGTCGGCGCGCCTCGGCATGATGTCAAAGACTTAGCGCTTGCACCGAAAGGCAAAAAGCGGATCGTATGGGCCGACCATGATATGCCGGTCCTTCGACAAGTCCGCGAGCGTTGGGAACAAGAATTACCGCTCAAAGGTCTACGCATGTCGGCGTGCTTGCACGTCACCTGTGAAACGGCCAACCTTGTTCGCACGCTCAAAGCCGGTGGTGCGGACGTTCTGCTGATCGCATCCAACCCGCTCTCGACGCAAGACGATGTCGCCGCGAGTTTGGTCGCAGACTACGGCATCGGCGTCGCCGCGATTCACGGCGAAAACCCGACGTCGTACTACAAGCACTTGGCGATGGCGCTCGAACACCAACCGCACGTTACGATGGACGACGGCGCCGACTTGGTTTCGGCGATGGTGTTCATTGCCCTGAACCGTCTCGAAAAGCTGGCCGGTAGCCAACGCCCCGTTCAAGAATGGGCCGAGAAGTTCACCGACGTTCAACGCAAAACGTTGTTCAAAGACGTCATCGGGAGCATGGAAGAAACGACGACCGGCGTGATCCGGTTACGGGCGATGGAAAAAGACGGCGTGCTGCAATTCCCGGTGATTGCGGTTAACGACGCGGCCACGAAGCACATGTTCGACAACCGCTACGGCACCGGCCAAAGCACGATCGACGGCGTGATCCGCGCCACGAACATGCTCGTCGCCGGGAAGAAAGTCGTCGTCGCCGGCTACGGTTGGTGCGGCAAAGGCGTGGCGTCTCGCGTTCGCGGCCTGGGCGCGCAAGTCATTGTCACCGAAGTGAACCCGATCTCGGCACTCGAAGCCGCGATGGACGGGTTCGCGGTCATGTCGATGCACGAAGCCGCGAAGGTCGGCGACTTGTTCATCACGGTGACCGGCAACAAGCACGTCATCGCTGCCGAACACTTCCCACTGATGAAGGAAGGCGCGATGGTCTGCAACAGCGGCCACTTCGACATCGAAATCGACCTGAAGGCGCTCGAAGCCCAAACCGCGAACATTCAGCACGGCGTTCGCCACGAAGTCGATGAGTACAAACTGAAAACCGGGAAACGGCTCTACGTGATCGGCTCCGGGCGGCTAGTCAACCTCGCCGCCGCCGAAGGCCACCCCGCCAGCGTGATGGACATGAGCTTTGCCACGCAAGCACTCGCCACCGAGTATTGCGTCAAGAACAAAGGCAAGCTCGAAGCCAAAGTGTACCCCGTCCCCGTGGCCGTCGAAGAGTACGTCGCCAGCACGAAACTCGCCTCGATGGGCATCAAGATCGACACAATGACCGCCGACCAAACCAGCTACAGCAACAGTTGGGAACACGGCACGTAATCTGAAACTCCCATACCGAAGTCAGAGATGAAGTTAGCGCCAATTTTCTATTTCCCCCGTCTGCGGGGGGACTAAGGGGGGTTGATGATAGCCTCCGATTACACGATCCGTCTTGAGTCGAGTGATAGGTTCTACCCCATGGCCCTCCCCGCAATCGGGGAGGGAGTTAGGTCTTCCCGTTGAGCGCGACACGTCCGGCGGGTTCGCCCCGGTAGATCGACGCAATTCGTTCCCGAGTTTGGCCCAGCACTTTATCGAACCGGCTGAGTTTCATCCCTTCAATGCTCACGTTGTAATCGGCAAGGTGGGAAAGCATGGCCACGTCCTGCCGCACTTCGCGGTCGATTTCGTACCGGAAGATGTGCTTGGCGAACCGCAGCCCGCCGGTCGGACCGGGGAAGCGGGACTTGGCGTACACGAAGGACGTGACCGCCGTTTGGGTCTCCGTGATCGGCCAGAAGAACATGTACAGCCGCCACCGGATCATCGCTTCGCGGTCGCCGTCCGGACTGGTCCACCAGTGGTCGAACACGCTGTACACCGGCGAAAAGTGCGTCGTCCAATCGTCGTGGAAGGTATCGCCTTTGCGAATCCCGAGCAGGAAGCGAAAGACCGGGTTGATCGTCTTCGTCGGCCCAGCGTTGACGACCCGAACCGTGGTATCGGTCGGCTCGAAGCGAACCCGGACTTCGTGCATTCGCTCCAGGTCGTAGCCAAACGTGTCGTGGACTGTGCCGCTGTGTTCGATCTCGTTGAAGTTATCGACCGTCAGTTCCAACGGGGCAGGAACAACGTGAAAGAAGTTCCCGAGGTGGTAGTAGTTGTCTGCGTTGATGACCGGGAAGACCGGGTTGCTTTGCTTGCTCTTCAGCCAAATGTACCCGTGCTCGACCCGCGTGTCGTAGCTGACCGTGCAGGTGTGCATCTTCGGCGTGCTCGGGCTTTCGCCCTCGCCGCACGCATCGAACGACCAGCCGTGGTACTTGCACTCGATCTTATCGCCGACCACCCGCCCGTAGCTGAGACGCAACCGCCGATGTGGACAGGCGTCATCTATTGCCGCGACGCCCCCCTTCTCCGTGCGAAAGAGACAGATCGACGCCCCCGCCAATTGAATCCCGACGGGTTTCTTCTTCAACTTGTGCGCCGGGAAAACCGGGTGCCAGTGGTCCAACATCCCCATACGACCACAACCCCCAAGGCGGAATAGCTATTCTCAAAACGTAAGTCACACTACTTCGCTACGCGGACAATTTCTAGCCCGCATCGTCCCTCTTACCGAATCGAAGTGTTACATCACGATGTCATTTTGTTAACTCGCGGTTGTCAGTTCAACCACTGGCGGCTCGGATGTGCTGGTCAACAGTCGTTCGACCCGTTCGCGGAGTTGGGGATCAGTTTCTTTGACGACCCAGAGTTCCAGGTCACGCCGATACGCGGTAATGGCTTCCGGATGGGATTCGAGCATGGAGATAGCGATTTCACGCACCCGCCAGTTGGTATCGACGAGCGCGGTCCAGATGATCGTTTCGACGAGTGCATCTGCGGCGTCCGAGTGGAGCAACGCGGCAGCCGCAGCGAGTTGAACCCGTTGATTTTTGTCTTGTAACAGTCGCCGCATAATGTCATGCGGCACCGCAGAATCTGCGTTGCGCAGTGCGAGCGTGGCGGCCAGTCGTAAGCCGTCGTCGTCCGATTCGACCGCCGATTCGATCAAGTACGGGATCGCTTGATCCGGAATCGGGTCCATGCGTCCGATCACGGTGGCGGCGTTGGTCCGCACGCGCGTTTCCGGATCGCGTAAGGCTTCAATCACTGTCGCCACGTCGTCGTCGGGGACTTGGTTGGCCTTCAAGAGTCCGGCTGATGCGATCTTGCGGACCTCGGCTTCGTCGTCCCGCAAACCGGCCACGAATGCGCCGACGGATTCGGGGAGTTGCAGGACGGCCAACGCACGCATCGCCGCTTCCCGCACTTCGGCATCACCGGCCAGCGCGAGCCGGGCTAACTCGTCACCCGACTGCGCCGCCGTCGAACCCATCCGGCTCAAGGTCAACGCGGCAGCCGATTGAACGCGGGAATCTTGGTTGCCGTTTAACCGCTGCGTGACGGCTTCAATCGCGGCTTCGGAGTAGGTTTGAAACTGATGCAACGCCTGCATGGCGCGAACGGCGATGTCGGTGTTCCCGTCCGAAATCAACGGGATTAGGGCTTCCAAGGCATCGGGCCAGTCCCCGGCGTGCGTGGCGATACTGTCGGCGGCAATCGCCCGAACTTCTGGGCTAGGGTCGGTCGTGGCTGCTAGCAGGCAGGCTTGCGAGGACGGCGTCAGTGGGCCAATGATACTGACAGCCCACACGGCTTTGACACGAACTGTGACATCTTCATCGCCGCAAGCTTCTTCTAACACAGTTCGGGCGTGAACAGCGCGAAGTTTACCTAGTGCCTCGGCTGCGTTCGCGCGGACATTGGGGTTGGTGTGCTTTAGGGAGCGTAGCAGCGCCGGAGCGGCATCTCCGGCGGCGACGCCCATTTCGCCGAGTGCTTCGGCAGCGAGCGCCCGGACCCAGTTATCTTCGTCGCGCAACAGACGCATTAAACCCGGCACAGCGGCGGGAGCGGCGGCTTGGCCGATTCGCCCCAGAGCTTCGGCGGCTTTGGCACGCACCAAGTCGTTGTCGTCGGATAACGCTTCTGCAAGAGCAGGTGCTGCCGTCTCGGCGACGCTGCCAATCCGGCCCAGCGATTCCGCCGTCTGCGCGCGAACCATGTTGTCCGTGCTGGTTAATCCTTCGATCAGGGATTGTGCGGACTCGTCACACTTCACCCCAATGCGGCTGATGGCGGCGGCGGCGGCGGCACGAACTTCGTCACTGCGATCTTGGAGCAACGCCACGATCGCGGACACCGCCGAGGCCGCCGCCTCGCGGAACTCCCCTAGCGCTGTCGCCGACGCAACCCGGACATCCTCGTTGGGGTCGGACAGCGCCGACACGAGTGCCGCAATCACGTCCGGTTCAGCCGGGCTGATTTTGGCGAGCGCCGACGCGGCTTGCACCTGAACTTCAGCGGTATCGGTCTGGAGCAGTTTGATGAGTGTGGCTTGGGTCGGTGCGGCTTGCGTGCCGATCTTCCCAACCGCTGTTGCGGCCAAGCTTCGCACTGCCGTGGATTCATCGTTCAAGCTTGTTTGAAGAGTGAGAACCAGTTCGCGGATGTCGTCGGTCACCACCACAGACCGTGTCCGAAAGCGGGGGTCTCGGACCCAGCGCCCCGCCTGATGCCACCAAGGCGGCGGTTGATCCGATTCGGTGGTGAATCTCCGGAACAGCCAACCACGCCTCTTGATCGGCAAACCGATTCCTGTTTTTCGCTTGTCCTGTTGGGCATATTCTTCACCGATGAGACCGAGTGCTTCAACGCTAGCCACTCGAACGGCTTGCGACGGATCGTCGGACAAATTGCACAATCCAGGGATCGCACTCCGAACTTTCAGCAGCCCCAGGGTAGTCGCGGTGATTGCCCGAGTCGGTTCGTGGAGATCGTGCAAATGACGCATGAGTCCGGGAATTGCGGACGGACCGATCCCCGCCAGGACTAGCGGGAGTTGGTCCCGTTGTTCCTGGGTCAAGACTTCAGCGCTACGTAGCGCGATCAACACAGGTGTTATCGCCGACGGCCCGAATTGCGGCAGTACCGATCGGGCACGATCTCGGATCGGCACGTGGGGGGACCAGTAATCCCCGACGGTTTCCGCCAGGAGCCGGTTCTGTCGGAGCGAGGCAAATAGCTGTTGCAACAAGAGCAACGTGAAAAACGATTTGAACGCCATCAGCAACAACGGCGTGATCGGGCCGGTCGCGCGAACGAGACTAACGCTGAGGAAGCGGTACGATTGCGCGAAATCGAAAACGTCCACGACACGCAGCAAGTTCACGAGCGTGTAGGCCAAGAAATCAATGAAGACAGGGTCCGCGTCCGGGTCCGCGAAGCGGTACCACCTCTGCCCGCCGGATTCATAAATGGCTTGGTTCAACAGTACGAATCCGACGACAGTCACGACCGCCGCCGAGGCCAACATCGGGACGCCGAGTGTTTGGCCGTGTCGAAGCAAGTCGGTCGCTAACGCTTGCCCCTTGTCCGGGTTGTACAAGGTCTTGAAGCCACGGCTCACTTCATAACGCTCGGCGGAAAGGTACATGTAGGCCAAGCATGTGATCCCGCCCGCGACGAGGAGCAGTGCTGCCACCGGAACGACGACCACTGCTAAACCGACATCAATCAGCCACGACCCACCTGCGACAACTCCAGTCCCGATTGTCAACAAGCCCAGCCAGCCTGCCCACGACAACGTTTGCTCCCAAACGCGGAAGCCCAGTCGAATGATCGCTCGAACCGATCGAGCGAAAATACCTCCTAACCAAGCAATCAATCCGATCTTGTGTAACACCCAAGCAATCGCAATC
>JANLRE010000384.1:0-2190 GCA_031368205.1 Fimbriiglobus sp.
GGTCAGGCGGACTTGTTCCTGGCCGGGTTCCTCGGCATCGACCTCCAGACCCAAGGCGTTGCGGTTTATCGGCTCTTGGATGCCGTCGTCACGTTTCATCGCGGCCTGCCGAAGGTCGGCGAGACGATTGTGTACGACATCCACATCGACGAGTTCTTCAACCAAGCCGATGCGTGGCTGTTCCGGTTCCGGTTTGAAGGCAGCGTGAACGGCGAACCCTTGCTCTCGATGCAAAACGGCGTCGCCGGGTTCTTCACACAAGCCGCCCTCGCTGCGGGGCAAGGCATTATTCACACGAAGCTCGACAAGCAACCGTTCCCAGGGAAAAAGCCCGCCGATTGGGCGCCACTCGTACCGTTCGCGGTGGGGTCGTTGTCGCCCGCCCAAGTCCAGGCCCTTCATCGCGGCGATTTGGTCACCGCGTTCGGGGCAGACTTCGCCAAGCTAAACTTAAGCCACCCGATGAAGTTGCCGTCCGGGATGTTGCGGTTGCTCGATCAAGTGTCACTTCTGGACCCCAACGGTGGCCGGTTCGGGCTGGGTTTCGTGCGGGGCGAGTACGCGATTCAACCCAAAGAGTGGTTCATCGAATGCCACTTCATCGACGACAAAGTGATGCCCGGCACGTTGATGTTTGAATGCTGCCTGCACACGCTGCGGGTGCTGCTCATGCGGATGGGCTGGGTCGGTGGCGACGGCGAAGTCGTGTGCGAACCCGTGCCCGGTGTGAAGAGCCGACTGAAGTGTCGCGGCCAAGTGCTGGAGACGACGGGCGTCGTCACTTACGAAGTCAGCATCAAGGAAATCGGTTACGCCCCGGAACCCTACTGCATCGCCGACGCGCTCATGTACGCCGACGGCAAGCCGATCGTGGAGATCACGAACTTGTCGTTGCGGATGGCCGGGTTGACCCAGGAGAAGTTAACGCAGTTGTGGGGACAAGTGACTCCCGGCTCAACCATCGTGATGCAGGGATTTGCCTTACCAAAGTCGCTGAAACCCGCCATCTACGACAAGTCGAAAATCCTCGCGTACTCCAACGGCAACCCCTCCGAAGCGTTTGGCGAGCCGTACAAAATCTTCGACCAAGGCCGCATTCTCGCCCGGCTACCGGGACCGCCGTACCAATTCCTCGACCGCATCACCGCCGTGACCGGCGACCCGTTCGTCCTGAAAGCGGGCGCGGCCTGTGTAGCCGAATACGACGTGCCGCCGGATGCGTGGTTCTTTGAATCGAACCGTTCCACGCGAATGCCGTTCAGCATTTTGTTGGAGATTGCGCTGCAACCGTGCGGGTGGTTGGCGGCGTATTGTGGGTCCGCCCTCACGAGTCCGAACGACCTGTCGTTCCGCAACCTCGGGGGGCAGGCCACGCAGTTTGTTGAAGTCACCCCGGACATCGGCACGCTGACCACGCATGTGACGATGACGCAAGTGTCGAACTCCGCCGGGATGATTATTCAACACTACACCATGCTCGTGATGAACGGCGATCGCAAGGTGTACGAAGGCTCGACGTACTTCGGCTTCTTCGCCAAGGACGCACTGAAAAACCAAGTCGGGATGCCGACGGCCAAGGTGCCGTACATCAGCGCCACCCAAATGGCACTGCCCGATTTTGAGAGCGATCGGCTGCCGCACACCGCCCCGTTCCCGATGCCGATGATGCGAATGATCGACCGCATCGACGGCTATCTTCCGACGGGTGGTCGCAAGGGTTTGGGCATCGTGCAGGGCCGAATCGCAGTCGATCCGTCGTTCTGGTTCTTCAAGGCGCACTTCTACCAAGACCCGGTTTGGCCCGGTTCATTGGGACTGGAATCGTTCCTGCAATTGCTGAAGTACGCGGCCTGGAAACGCTGGAAGATTGCACCACCGAGGGGTTGGCAAACGGTCGCGCTCAACCACAAACACGAGTGGACCTACCGTGGCCAAGTCGTCCCGACCGACCGCGACGTGAAGGTGGTTCTGGAAATCACCGCCGTCGATGACACGCAACGCCGTATGACCGCCAACGGGTTCCTGACCGTCGATGGCCGAATCATCTACCAGATGACCGGGTTTACACTAGAGTAGTATGTCACTCGCATTGGATTTTCGGCCCTGAAGGGGCCGTTCTGTCAGCCCAGGGCCATGCCCTGGGAATGCTTGAAGGGACGGTTGATGGGGTTGGATGCCATCGGGCACAAA
>JANLRE010000400.1:0-3275 GCA_031368205.1 Fimbriiglobus sp.
TCACCGTCGATAACTCATTACCCGTCGATAAGTTTCAATTCTGGTCGATCCGCACAACAATGTGCCCGGAGCCGTTCAGCAAACTGAGCATCGAACCCGGCGATGCGGTCGAGTTCAAGACTCAATACCAGTTCACACAGATCTTGCGAAAGTAAGGGAGACAACCAGAAGCCCACGAATGATCATTCGTGGGCGTTCGTCCGGTTAGAAGTTCCCTAGTGTGGCCCGGAAGCGGTCGATGGATCCGCGGACTTCGACGGCTCCGTCTTCGGCGGACGCCCAGCCGAGCGGTTCGATCGTGACGCCTTCGAGGTGCTTGTACGTGGAAAAGAAGTGTTCCACTTCGCGGAGAAAGTGGGCCGGCACGTCGTTGAGGGTTTTCAAGTCCGCGAACAACGGGTCTTTGTTCGGCACGCCTAGCACTTTGTAATCGTTGAACCCTTTGTCCCGCATCTTAAAAATCCCGACCACGCGGGCTTCGATGAGACAGCCCGAAAACGTCGGCTCGTTGACCATCACGAGGATGTCGAGTGGGTCGCCGTCTTCGGCGAGCGTTTGCGGAATGAAGCCGTAATCGCCGGGGTACATTGTGGAACTGTACAGGTAACGGTCCATCTTGATGAGACCCGTCGCCTTATCGACTTCAAACTTCGTCCGCCGACCTTTCGGGATTTCCACGATCATGTTGGCCACGGACGGCTCGCCAGTCCCCGGTGGGATCATCATGTAATCACGAGCATAGTCCCGGCGTGCAAACATGAGCGACCCTCATCCACAAACAGTTTTCGATCGACATTACACAACACAACAATCTTACGGATTGAGCGGCGACATGGGGGCTTTTTCAGCAGGAAGTGTCGGTAAAATTGGGCGGTTTGGATCGACAGGAAGCGTTACTTCCGGTTTTGCCGGTGAAGCAATCGGTGCTGTTGGACGTGGCGTACTGCTCTCGACGGTGTTCGGTAGTTTCATTGGTTCCGGAGCGGGGGCGGGGGCCGAAGTCGTCGTGACAGTGGGGGAACTATTGGCTTCGCGGATTTGCGGCTTCCCGTTGGCCTGGACTTTCTCGACGAACGCTTTTGGGGTCTCCAAGTCGATTTTCACTTCATCCTTGCTCACATCTTGGCCGCGATGTCCCGCGAGGTCCACTGCGGTGACCCGGATAAAGAATCGCCACAAATCTTTGTCTTCGACTTCCCAAACGTACCGTCCGGTGTTCGGCAAAAAACTCGGGTCGATGTGAATCGGCTTCCAATTCGGCCCGGTGCGGGAGTCGGAATACTCGATCACGATCGGACTAGGCGCGAGGTTTTTGTCCTTGGCGTTCCAGGTGATTTCCACCCGCGGCCCGGTCGCCCCGTTGGGCATGGGGCGGGCGCTCGTGACTGCTACCACAGGCGGAAGGGTATCGACTTCGATCAAGAACTGGGCGAGATCGTTGGGCTTGGGGTCTTCGTCTTTCCCCCCGGCCCCGTTCATGGGAATCACGATAAAGCCGTACCGCCCGTCTTCCGGAACCGCATATTCCATCACGATTTTCGGGTCGGGCGCGCCTTGCACGATGTTGACCGGCTTGGTGTCTACCTTCTTCCAGCCACCCCGTTCTTCCCGCATCCACAGGTCCGCCGACACGATTCCGGATCGCGTCACTTTTTGAATCTTGGACGTGATCTTCAGGTTCTTCGTGTTGGAAAACTCGATCTGCGGCTGGTGGACGCCGTTCCCAGGTGCATCAAAATCGCGCGGGTTCCCGAACCCGGACCCGCCGGTCCCGCCCAACCCGGTACCGGCACCATTGCTGGGCAACGTGATGGGTGCCGAAACGGTTTCATACCCGGCTTTGTCACGGGCCACGATCCGCACTTCCATCGGCACGTTGGGGGGGATGTACGTCCAGGTGTAACTATCGCGTGCTTTCGCGTGGAAGTTCTTCGGGGTCACGACTGAGAACTTTGCGACATCAACAAAGCGGGCTTCGATTTGGATACTATCGGCCTTCAGGTTGTCATCGACGACATCCCATTCGATGCCGGTCGTGCCGAGACGTGACACCCGAACTACGGGTGGCTTCGTGTCAAAGATCACTCGCCACTGTGGTCGCAAATCCGCATCAAGCGGGTCACGCAGGCCATTGGCATATTCGAGTTGCAGGGCAAAGTCGTAGGTGCCATCCGAGAGGCTGGTATAACTAAATCCGCGCCGGTTCGACTTCGCATCAATGACATCCAGTTCGTTGATGCCCTTGGCAGCGACCTCTTTCCAACTGCCACCCTGTGCGGCCACATGAAACCGTAATTTCGTCGGTCGTTGGGCGGCGGCTTGCAACCGTTCGACGGCGACGGGGAACGTAATGTCACTGAGCGGCCAGTAACGAATATCCGGCGCGGCATCCTGGGCGTACCCCTGCGGCGTGGTGACCCACAGCATTGCGAACGCAACCAGTATCACAAAACCGGACCCGTGCCGCATAGCACACCTCTCGGCCCGCGCAAAACCACGACGCACCCGATCCAGGCGCACCGTTCAACACAATTCAACTTCGGTTGCAGTTCTTACAAGACTTGAACAATTCAGGCCGACTTGAGAACTTGGCGAGTTCATGAGAAGCAGCAAATCCGGTTACAACGGAGGCGACCAACGGGCGTAATATGTTAGACTAGGCACGCCCGCTGTTCGTCACAAAACGTCTACATCCCCAAGTCCTTCTTCATGGTGGCGTACCAGTCGCTGAACCAGCCGGTTTTGATTTTGTTGTTGCCGGTGTCTTCCATAACTTGGACGATCATCGTCTTGATCTGCCGCTCGTTTTTCTTGCCCTGCATCGCTTTCGTAGCGTTGCCCAAAATCAGCTCGAACTCTTTTTGATCGACCTTGCCGTCGTTGCCGGATGCGGTTTCGACTTGGTCTTTCACCATCTTCAAGATGACGCTCTCAACGATGTAACCTTGCTCATCGCAAACTTGCACCAACGCACTGCGGGCGCTGTCGATGTTGACGCCCAGTTGGATGGCGATTTGCAAAATCTCGCGCTCTTCGTTTTTGTCGATGTACTTGTCGTCGTATGCCCGGAGTTTGATTTCGTTCACGAAGCGTTTCTTGATTTCTTCAACAGACATCGCAATCTCCAATCGAGTTAAGGTGGTCAGTTATAGCCTGTGTGACTTGTTCGCTAGTCGCGTTGGAATCTTTGCGACATTGTATCGAGTCCAACAGAACTTCCCGGCAAGTGATGCTTCTTGGTTTTCGGCCTGAAAGGGACGTTCTGTCAGCCCAGG
>JANLRE010000421.1:0-2423 GCA_031368205.1 Fimbriiglobus sp.
ACGGCATTCGTGCCTGACGATCTTGGGGCAAAGGGGCGTTGATCTGCGAACGTTGCAAGAATTGGCCGGACACTCGAAGCCGGAACTGACCGCCCGGTACACCCACTGCGGGTTGACCGACTTGGCCGAAGCCGTCGGCAAGTTTCCGTCCGTCGAAGTGTCTGCGAAAGTGACCCCCAAAGTGACCCCAGTGACCCCGAAAGTGACCCCAACTTCTCGCATTTCGTTGCATCTTGATGCACAAGCTTGCACTGGGTCGGATAAAGAATCGGTCCAAGCTGAATCGCTGGAAGTGCTAGGAAATGCAACAATCCACGGTGAAATGCCGTGGATTGTCGGGTTTACAAACAGCGAGGACGACGGGACTCGAACCCGCAACCTCCGGATCGACAGTCCGGTGCTCTAACCAATTGAGCTACGTCCCCTTGCACCGTTTTTATAGCGGTCACCTACCTCACTGGGAAGGGGGATATTTCACATTCTCCCTACTTAACTCTCTCACTCATTCGACGGAATTGCTCCCGCTTTCCGAACCGGCAGGATTTGCTCAGAAGAATTGGACCGACCATCCGAATTGCAATGGGGAGGCTAGCGTTCGGGAAGAGACGAAGTTCCAAACACGTCACGAACTCACTTTAGAAACGCTGGACGAACACGGGGCGAAGTTACGGCAAGGTTGAGTCAGCGACGACAACGCCGACCTATTTATCCGGGTGATGCAGTCAACGGCTTACCATCGTACTTTACGAAAACCATGCTGTTATTTGGACTGAAAAAAGAGAACATCTGACCGCGAATTGGAGTGCAAAATCGGTCACTTCGACACGGTCGCGGCTTCGACGCGAGGGGCAAAGGATGCCGCCATTACTCGCAGTGCTTCGATGTCTGACTCGGTGTGTTGCTTGATCGCGTCAGCCAGGTGTTTCTTGTACAGAACTTCAAATTGTGAATCATACGGCAGCAACAGAACGCCGCCGGTCGTGTTCGCGTCCTGATGCTTCCGGCGTAGGGCGTCATCTTCTTGGACCGCTTGGTGTCGGGCGATTGCCACAATTAAATCTCGTCGCTCCGTGCCTGCATTTCCGCTGCGAGCTTTCTGCTTTTTTTCTTCCTCACGAAAGCGGGCCAACCGTTCTTTGGCGACGGGATCCGATGGCCCCGTATCCTCAGGCCAAAACGACCAGATTGCCCCTGCTGCGACGAACAGTAGCACTGGCACGATACCATGCCACCACTTTCGGATCGGGTTCAGGTGGTATGGTTGGAACGAGTGCTGTTGGAAAGTGGAAGGGGGTGCAAGTGGTATTGGGTTGGCCTGTGACGCCATTGATGCCGCAACTGAGTGGGGGGTGTTCACAACGTGTTCGGCCAAGCCGTGGACTTTTGTCACGTGGACCCATCGCGCCTGAAGGCCGTTCCGAATAAACGCATCACGCGGAACGCCGCCATTCTCAGCGAGTTTTTTTAACTGTCGGGCCGTGAGCGGCCCGATCGGCCTCATTTGGCCGTTCCGGACGACGTACCACATCGACTCTTCCGGCTGGGTTTCAAATAACCCCGCGATGGTCTTCGCGGGGTTCCATTTCCCGCCCCGCCCACGTCGAACCAACGCCTGTCGTGGGATCTTCCCTTGCCGACCCAGTCGGATCAACTCGCTGGACCGAAACGGACCGGATACATCGTCTTGCACTTTCCAGAACCACTCGGTGCCCATCCGTACCTCCCGTTCGCGTCGATCCGTCTCACCGCAGGCATTTGCATCAGACTCATAACACAATCACTCACCCCAGTAGTAAATAGCAAATGCTCCCCCGGCTTCCGGTTCCGTTTTTAACTTCCGCACAATAGACACTGCTGGCAAAATGGATTACCCGGCTTGGATACGGAGAAATGGTTGAATCGGAAGGCTTGGTTATGCCGATAATTTGGCTAGACCGTGGCAGACGCCCCGGATACCACTTTCCGGTTTCCCGATGGAGACGAATGATGTTCGCTTTTCGTAACCTTCGCACGGGCGTGTTCGCTGTCGTTGCAGCACTTGCCGTGGGAACAACTAGTACGGGTTGTAAAACCACGCGGCCAATCCCGATCGACGGGGCGCCACGGGAATTCAACAAGATGTCCCTGCCCGAATACGTGATTGAACCGCCAGACATCCTCGAAATTGACCTTTTCAACGCGGTTCCAAAATCGCCGTATCGTGTGCAACCGCTCGATGCTTTGACGCTTCGTGTGGACGACACGTTTCTCAACGAGCCGATCAGCGGGATTTACCCAGTTAGCCCGGAAGGCACCGTCGTTCTGGGTTACAAGTACCCTGCCGTGAAAGTGTCCGGCTTGACGTTGGAAGAAGTGAAAACCAAGATGGAAAAAGAACTCAGTAAACTGATTAAAAAGCCGACCACGGAAGTCGTACTCGCTCA
>JANLRE010000438.1:0-5615 GCA_031368205.1 Fimbriiglobus sp.
CCGCAAGAAAGCCCAAGCAACCCTGGATGAACTGCTCACACTTTACGACGACGACGAAGAGGCGTGGTTTGCCCGTGCCCAACTCGGCGACGGGCAACACGGTGCCGCCCCGTTTTACAAAGCTCTTCTCAAGCTCAACCCGCTGCACCCCGGCGCCAACCACGAGTTCGTTCACTTCTTCGAGAACATCCGCCGCCCCGCATTGGGGTGGCCGTATGCGGAGAACTACATCCGGTCGTCCCCCGGCATTCCCCATGCGTTCCACATGCAAGCCCACCTCGGTACCCGCGTCGGCAAGTGGAAAGACACTACCGATTGGAGTTGGCACGCGGTCGAGTTGGAGCGCGAGTATCACAAGTATCAGGGCGTGAAACCCGGCGACGATTTCCAGTTCTCGCACCACATGGAAATCCTGACCAAGAGTCTCGTCCACGACGGCCGCTTCGTTGAAGCCCAGAAAATTAAGACGGAAGCACTCGGCCACAATTACCACTACCGCCCCGAATGGTTCCGCATGGCACTCATGCAAAACGATTGGGATGCCGCGCAGCAGATCATCAGTTACTATCGCAAAAGTGATAAGTTTGCCGCCGCTTATCATAGTGCCTTGCTGGCGATCCAACAGAATGATATTGCACGGGCCTTGGCCGAAATGGATGTGATGCGTCAAGCCTCCCAGACCAACAAGAGTAGTCGCCCGCAAGAAATGCGATTGTGGGAAGTACAAGGTCGCCTGATGTGCCTGACCGGCCAAGGCGAAGCCGGCGTGAAACTGCTTCGCCGAACCGTGGAGAAAACCAAGGACGATTTCGCGCACCATTCGTGGGGCGGTGGCGCCTATCACATGGAAACCTGGGGAATCGCCGCACTCGAAGCGGGGCTTGCCACGGAAGCCGAAGAGGCGTTTCAGGAAGCCCTCGCCCACGATAGCGGCAGTGTACGGGCCGCCCTTGGCATGTGGGCACTGTGCCATCGACTCGGACGTGAAGAAGAAGCGGCCCGCTACCTGAAAGTCGCCCGCCGGTGTTGGGACAAAGCCAACCCCAACGACCTCGTCAGCCTCCGCGACGAGTTCGCCAAGAAAGCGGAGCACATTGCGGGTGCCAACATTGCGGCCAACAAGGGTGAAGAATAGTTGACAGTTCACACCACGCCCATTGATAATTATCAATGGGCTTTCACTCCAACATACAATATACATCATGTTGCATATTATACTTTGTTGCGTATTCCTGTTTGCTGCCGAACCTTGTACGTCCGGCGTGCCGGTGGGGCAACGTCCGACGCCGTACAGTTTCCTGGTTGCCACCGGGCCACAGCGGGGCCAACAGACGTGTTACATTTGCGAGCAAGCGGACAAACCGACCGTCGTGGTGTTCGCCCGCCACTTGACTGACCCACTCGGGAAGTTGATGACCAAACTCGATGCCGAAGTCCCGACTCACAAGGACTCTGGCTTCAAAGTCTGGCTGACACATCTGACCGACAAAGGTGACCTCAACGAGTTGGCGAAATGGTCCCAGAAACAGGCCATCAAGAACGCGCCCGTTGGCGTGCTGGAAGATGCGGATGGACCACCCGCTTACAAACTGAACCCGGACGCGGACATCACGGTGTTGTTCTTCGTGAAGCAGAAAGTCGTTGCGAATTTCGCCTACCGCACCGGCGAATTGACCGACGACAAGTTGGCCGAAGTTCTGAAAGGGTTGCCGCTGCTGTTTGAGAAGAAGTGAGTTAATGCGTGTCGGCCAGATGAAAACGCCATGAGAATCTGAACAGTTGCCCATAGCCTTTGCGCGGCATCCGGACCACAATGCCGTGGTCGTCTCTCCCGTTGTGCTGCATTCCTGCCGTTGAATCCTGCTTCTGACGGAGTTCCCGCAATGTTTCGTGCCGTTTTGCGAGGCAGTAGCCTCGCCGGGCTTTTTGCCATCGTCGTCGGCTTCACGCTAGCCGACACCCCCGAAAACGCCCCGGCCCCACGCCCGGTCGGCAACTCCTCGCCGGAAGCGATCGCGTTAGATCTGAAGATTCTGGAAGACGTGAAAACGAAGTCCGAGATCATGGCCAACCTCGGGTACCTGTCGGACGTGATCGGCCCGCGTGTGACCGGGTCAGCCAATGCGGAGCGAGCGAACAAGTGGGCTGAAGCCAAGATGAAAGAGTACGGCCTGCAAAACGTTCGCTTGGAACCGTGGGAAATCCCCGTCGGGTGGGAACGCGGCATGGCCAAGATGACGATGCTCGAACCGAACCCCGGCAAGACGTTGCTCGTCGCGTCGGCTGCGTGGCGACCGGGCACGAAGGGGAAAATTACCGGCGAAGTGGTGTACCTCGAAGCGAAAACCAAGGCGGACCTTGCGAAGTACAAAGGCAAGCTGAAAAACGCCATCGTGATGCGCGCACCGCCGTCGAACGTCGCCCCCATCACCGATTTGAACTACGGCCCTGGCGGTGGCGGTGGTCCGAAGAAAGGCGAAGCCAAGAAGGACGACGTGAAAAAAGATGACGTGAAGAATGACGACGTGAAGAATGACAACGTGAAGAATGACGACGTGAAGAATGACGACGTGACCAAGAAGGATGACGTGAAGAAAGACGAAGCCCCTTCGGCCACGCAACTCCCCCGCGTGCCTATTGCTGAAATGATGGCGTTACGTCGGGAGATGGACGATTTCTTGCGTGCCGAAGGCGCTGCGGTCGTGCTGTCCGATTCCAACAAGCCGCACGGCTTGTTGGTGACGACGGGCGGTTGGCGCGAAGGCGACCGTGCGACGGCACAAGAACCGATTCCCGCCCTGTTCATGGCGCACGAACACTACGCCATGCTCCACAGGTTGGCGACCCGCAAGGATGCCGCACCGACGAAGATCGAACTCGAAATCACCAACACGTTCGTGCCCGGACCGATCACGGTCTTCAACACCGTCGGCGAAATCGTCGGCAGCGAAAAGCCGGACGAAGTGATCGTGGTCGGCGCGCACCTCGACTCGTGGGATCTCGGCACCGGCACCACGGACAACGGCACCGGCAGCAGCATCGTGCTGGAAGTCGCCCGCACCTTGGCGAAGATGGCCAAGGAGGGCGATAAGCCAAAACGGACGATCCGCTTCGTGCTGTTCACCGGGGAAGAGCAAGGGTTGTACGGCTCCAAGCGGTACGTGGAAAAGCACAAATCCGAGATGGCTAAGCACTCGGTCGCGCTGGTTCACGACACCGGCACCGGGATCGTGAAAGGCTTCGGCTTGCAAGGCCGCGAGGCGGCCCGCAAAGTCATCGAACCCGAACTCGAGAGCTTGAAGAAAGTCGCCGGTTGGGTCGGTCTGGACCTCGGCAGTCAAGGCGGGACCGATCACCTGTCGTTTGAAAGCGTTGGCGTCCCCGGCTTTGCTTGCCGCCAGGACATGGACGAGTACCGCCTGACGCACCACACCCAATCCGACACCTTCGACAAGGCGAAGGAACCGAACTTGATTCAGGGTGCCAGCGTCATCGCGGTGACCGCGCTGCGGATTGCCAACATGCCGAACCTGCTGCCACGGGAAAAGCCCGCCGGGGCTGGCGGCTTCGGGGGGCGGGGTCAAGGCAAGAAAGACGACGTGAAGAAGAAAGACGATTAGTAGTGGTGAGTGGACAGTGGACAGTGGATAGCCACGATGAGCCAATCGGAGTTCATCGTGGCTGTTTGTTTTTCGTCCCAATTCCGAAATGCAATTGCCCTTCGTCACGCACCAACGACAGGATTCCCCACACGCCGACGATGCCACCCGGCACGCAACACAAGTGGTTCACGTTGAGTATCGCTGCCACACATCCCAACACGCCGAGCCAGTAAAACCGCCCCCGCAAAATGCACAGCCCGCCGATGAACGTAATCACGCTCATGACGGTTGAGTAATGCGAGATCGGCGTGATCGCCGGTTGCCACGCTGCCGCCAGTTGTTCGTTCCGCGCTTCTTCCAGCACGTCCGCCGCACCGATTGCCAGCGCGGACCCAATGACGGCCGCGTGGGGTGCTTGTTCCCAATCCTCATCGGTCGGCTTGCCGAGCGCCGCGATTCCTTGATTGATGCGAATCTCCCGGACCCGACCGCGCGCGTATTCCAAGTCCGAACCCGGAACGTTGATAAACAACCCGGACAGGTAACCGTTCACCATCGTGCCCGCGAAACCGATCATCAGTAACACACACGCGGGGACGATCAAGAATCGGGGGATGTCGATGTTGACGCGCGGCGTCTTGCGGAGTTGCGGCGTGCCGGGCGTGCCGTCCGCGTTTGCGGGCAGGAAGAAGGCCAATTTGCAGTGCGGACAATGGGCGGGTTTGCCCACCGCAGTGGGCGGTACCCCGAGTGGAACTTGACAACCCGGACAAACGATGCGGAAGCTCGACATCAGGCGAAAACCCCACGGGATGAATTCCAGGACACATCCGGGATTGTAGGGTTGCGACCGATTTAGGACTGGTCCTTTTCAAACGGGATTCCTGCTCCCTTCAGAATCGCGCGTAACGTCACCAGTTCTTGTTCAGCCCGTTCAGCGCGTTGGGCTTCGTGTGCCGCCCGTTGGGCTTCGTGTGCCGCCCGTTGAGCTTCAAGGGTGGCGCGCTGAGCTTCGTGGGTCGCGCGCTGAGCTTCGTGAGCTGCCTGTTGAGACAGTTCGAGGTACGTGAGAAAACGGCCGCCATCGGGCCGGCGCACGACGAGTTCATCGCCTGTCAGGTCAAACGTGATACCCATGCGCGGACTGGTGAAACCGTTGATCTTTCGGATGGTTACGAACAGGCCCGATTGGTCACGGGTGTACCCCGAGAACGCACCGTGGTCGGGGTCGTAAATGTAATACTCTTCGACGCCGTATTTTTCGTAGAAGAGGAGCTTCTTCGCCATTCCACGCGGGCGGTTGCCGGGGGACAACACCTCGAACACGACTTGCGGGGCGGTACCGTTTTCAACCCATTGCTTGTAACTTCCGCGATAGCCCTTGGGCCGACCGAACACCACCATCGCGTCCGGCGCACGGCGGATTTTGTTCTTGCCTTCGACCGGGTACCACAGCAAATCACCGGCGACGAACACGTCCGGGTTGTCACGAAACAGATCGTCGAGACCGCCTTGAAGCGTGACGATCCACTGGAATTGCAGCGTGTTGTCCGACATCGGTTTGCCGTCGCAGTCAGGGTAGTCGATCGCCGTGGCGGGTATCGAACGAAGCGGAACGATCATCGCAGGCCCCTCAAACTCGGTCAACTAAGGGTGAGCGTTCGCTTTGCTGGTCGAAGATTGTTTCCAGTGCAAACACTTTTGGATTTGTGCCCTGAAGGGGCACCGGAATGTAGCCACGGGTGGAGCGAAGCGCAACCCGTGGGTTGTGACCCCAACTACAACTCGCCCTGAAGGGGCGGAGGAATTCCCCTGCCCTTTCAGGGCAGTTGAGATGTGGGGTCTTGGTTCCACGGGTTGCGCGAAGCGCTACACCCGTGGCTGGTATCTTACAAGTAGCCACTCGTTTCCCACTTCGTTCTGGGATGTGGCAACGACCAAACACGAAGGATGAGACCGTCTCGTGGCTCGGTTTTCCAAACCGCAGTGTAGTTGGGTCCGCCTTCGCGTTAC
>JANLRE010000443.1:0-2762 GCA_031368205.1 Fimbriiglobus sp.
ACGGCATTATTGGGGCCGTGTTGTTTGCACCATTCTTCGTGTTCGGTACGTGGCACTTTTTGACCGCGTGGCGTCGGCCCAACAAGGCGGCGATTCGTCGCGGTATCTGGGCGTATGTTTTTGGCCTTCTAATTGGTGGTACGGGCTTCGCGCTGTTTCAGTTCGAGGGATTACCGCAACTGCCGACCGGCACAATCACCCGCGCCATCGTTTACTGGCTGCACATCGTGATTCCGTTTGCCGCAGTCTGGGCGTATGTCGCGCACCGCAAGGCTGGTCCCCGGATTAAGTGGGGCGTTGCAAAATGGTGGGCGATTGGTGTGGCTGTGTTTGTGGGTGGCATGGTCACGCTCCACAGCCAGTCGCCGCACCGTTGGTACGCGGAAGGCCCGAAGGACGGCGAAGCGTATTTCCACCCGTCCGAATCGCACACGTCCGACGGCAAGTTCATCCCCGCCGATTCGATGATGAGCGACACGTATTGCATGAAGTGCCACCAGGACGTTTACAACGACCACTTCCATTCGTCGCACAAGTTCAGTTCGTTCAACAACCCGGCGTACTTGGTGAGCGTCGCGGAAACGCGAAAGGTCTCCCTGGAACGCGACGGCAACACGAAAGGCTCCCGGTGGTGTGCGGGCTGCCACGACCCGGTGCCGCTGTTTAGCGGCGCGTTCGATGACCCAACCTTCGACATGAATACCCACCCGACGGCCCACGCCGGCATCACCTGCGTGGCGTGCCACTCGATCACGCACATCCACGGCGCCACTGGCAACGGCGGGTACACGATTGAGGCCTCGGACCACTACCCGTTTGCGTTCAGCGAAAACAAAGCCTTGCAAGCGCTGAGCAACCAGACCATCAAGGCCAAGCCGGATGTTCACAAGAAGACCTTCCTGAAGCCGTTCCACAAGACATCCGAGTTCTGTGCGACGTGCCACAAGGTCGCGCTGCCGGTGGAATTGAACCACTACAAGGACTTCCTGCGCGGCCAGAACCACTACGACTCGTTCTTACTCAGCGGTGCTTCGGGTCACGGGGCACGGTCGTTCTACTACCCGGCGAAGGCGTTCGATAACTGTGCGACGTGCCACATGCCGTTGAAGGAGAGCCAAGACTTCGGGGCGAAAGACTTCGACAATTCCGGCGTCCGCAAAGTTCACAACCACAACTTCCCCGGTGCCAACACTGGCTTAATGACACTGTTGAAGAACGACCCGAAGTACGCGATGCACAGTGAAGGCTTCGACAAAGCCATTGCGATGCACGAAGGTTACTTGAAGGACAAGCGATTGCGCATCGACCTGTTCGGCCTGAAAGACGGCGCGACGACGAGCCATGAAAAATTGATTGCCCCGCTCCGACCGAACTTGCCGGTGATAAAGCCGGGGAATTCTTACGTCGTCGAAGTCGTGGTTCGCACCCTGGTCATCGGCCACCATTTCTCGCAGGGGACGGTGGACTCCAACGAAATCTGGGTCGATTTCCAAGCCACGTCGGGTGGTAAAGAAATCGCCCGGAGCGGGGCGTTGAACGGCCCGAACGACACCGGGCCGGTCGATGAATGGTCGCACTTCATCAACGTTCACATGCTCGACCGCAACGGCAACCGCATCAACCGGCGCAACGCCCAGGACATTTTCACGCCGCTTTACGACCACCAAATCCCACCCGGTGCGGCGGCTGTGGTCCACTACCGACTGGACATCCCGAAGGATGTCACCGGGCCGATTGAACTCAACGTGAAGTTGCGGTACCGCAAATTCGACTACGAGTACATGAGCATTATTCACGAGGGGAAGGTGTCGCCGAAGTTGCCGATCGTGGACATCTGCCAGGACAAAGTCACGCTGCCAGTTGAGGGGATCGCAACCCCGGTGCCGCCTCAAGAGTCTCCAATTCCTGCCGAAAAACGCTGGGAGCGGTGGAACGATTACGGCATAGCGAACCTCATCGAAGGGGGCGTTGGGAATCGACGCGGGAACTTCAAACAAGCCGAAGCGGCCTTCCGGGAATTGATCGCAAGCGACACGAAAGAAGCGGTGAGCCAAGGGCATGTGAACTTGGCACGGGTCATGATTGAAGAAGGTCGCAACCAAGAAGCGGCTGAGCAACTCAACCTCGCGGGCAAAGCGGAACCGCCCGCACCGTGGTGGACCCGCGCTTGGTTGAACGCCACCGTGAACAGCGAAACCGCCACGAAATCGGAACACCTTGACGCCGCCATCGCGGACCTCGAACGCATCGTCGATCCCGCTAACCAACCACGCGAACGAGGCTTCGACTTCAGCCACGATTACGTGATCCAAAACATGCTCGCCAACCGCCTGTTCAAGCGGCGCCTGTTCGAGCCGGACGGTTCCGAATCGCAAAAGCAGTTCGTGCTGAAGGCCATCACCGCAGCGGAGCGGGTGTTGAAATTGGACCCGGAAGACGTGCAAGCCCACGACTTGTTGAAGCAAGGGTACAGCACCCTTGTCGGGGAACCTTCCAGTCCACGTGCCGACCGACCCGCGCCGGAATTCGGCAGCTTGTTGGCACTCGCCACCCAAGCCGCTGACGGGAAGCAACCGTTGCCAACCCGCATGGATCTCGTTCACCAACTCCAGGCCGGGTTGGACGCAATCGGCAAGCACCCACCGCGTGCGGATCAGCCGAAGTTAGTCACGATGCGTGCGCTGTGGAAAGCACTCCAGCCGTTGTACCACACGGAACAAGATCCTGTGTTCCGGAACGCACTGGCAGCGATGATGTCCTCG
>JANLRE010000446.1:0-2458 GCA_031368205.1 Fimbriiglobus sp.
GAACAGGTCTTCGAGGTAGACGCCCGGCTTGGTCAGGAACGTCGAGTAGTTGTGGAAGAACAGGGCGAACCCGACCGCCTGTCCGCCTTCCTCCGCAATCAGGGTTTCGGCAAATGGGCGGACCCCGAAGAGGTGTTCGCGCAACAGGGTTTCGTCAAGCACGACTTGATCCGAAAGCCGCTCGTACTCGGCCAAGGCGCGAATGAGAGCGGCGATCGTCGGGACATCGTCCGGCGTGGCGGGGCGGATCATTTGCGGCTGCTCAGGAATTCGAGTAAGTCCGCCGCTTGTTGCAACGTGAAGTCCGCCAGTAACCCGGCGGGCATCAACGATTCACGGGCCGGTTGGAACAGTTCCACGTTGTCGGCTTCGACGCGGACTTCCTTGTTCTGGGCGTCCCGAAGCACAATCTCCTTCGCATCTTTTCGGATCAGTAGGCCGGTGAACGCGCGGCCGTCGGCGGTCTTCAGCAAATAGGATTGATACTTCGGCTCCACTTTCCGCGACGGTTCAAGCAGGCTTTCGAGCAGGTGTTCGCGCGTTCGCTGCTTGGCAATCGCGGTCAACTCCGGCCCGACTTCTAGCCCTTGGCCGTCGAGCTTGTGGCAGTTGACGCACTGCGATTTCACGGCAACATATAGTTCTTTGCCACGAACCGCGTCGCCGGCCATCGACAGAATCGCACGCGGTCGGGGGTTGCTGCCGAGCTTGCGTTCCTTCCCTTCACTGGGCAGGTAGCCTTCAAACAAATCGCGCACGTGACCGGACGGCAGCTTGGCCGCGATCGTCAGCACCCGGTCCCGCGCCTCCGGGGCACACTTCGGGCAGCCGAGGTTGTACGCGACATCGAGTGCCGTCGAGGCCGCACCCAGGCGGGTTTCAATCTCTGCGGGCGTGAGCTTGGCAATGTCGAAGTCCGACGTGGTGCCGGGTTGTGTCGTCGGCATTTTCCGAATCCATTCGCGGATCAGTGTCATGCCGGCATCGTCCGGCAGTTCGGACCCGAGGTGTGGCATCCGCCCGTTGCCGAACTTGGACATGCGATAAAAGATCGCACTGCGACACGGGTCGCCGCTGGCAATCAACTTGGCATCGGGCAAGTCGAAGGTGCCGCGCGTCGGCTTCGCGTCGATCAGTTTCGGACTCTTGAAGTCGCTGAAGGCGTGCAGTTCAAAATCCACCGCCCCGCCGCCGCCGAACCGATGGCAGTGCCCACAGTTCGCGTGCAAGTACGACTTGGCCCGGTCTTCGAGCTTGGCCGTCTTGTCGTGCGGGTCGGTCAGTTTCGGCTCTTTCTTGGCTTGTTCGGTCGTGAAGTTGGACTTCGGCTTGTTGTCCTTGCCGACGCGGTTGAGCAGCCCGATTTCGCCCAGCCATTCGAGTTGGTTCTTCGATCCAGTGGGTGTTTCGACGGTCCGGTTGAGTTGTTCGAGGTTGAACGCCAGCATGTTTTCGGCCCACATGTTGTGGCACGTCAAGCACTGCGTGCGGCTGTTGTACGTCCAGGTTTGCTCGCGTTTTCCCTTGGTGTACATCGGGTCTTGCACGGTGAACGTCTTCTCGGCGCCTTCAGCGGGGACGAGGTCGGCGTCGGTTTGGTCGTCGCGCCAGGCGTAACTGTAGGCGTTGAAGTTCTCGCCGTCGAAGTGCAGCAGTTGCGTCTCAAGCCGCTTGCGCGACTTCGGGTTGCCTTGCTCCATTTCGAGGGAAATCGTCTTCACCAGCACCGTCTGGTTCGGCACGTTGATCCGGAACGGCCGCCAGCCGACATCGCCCGACGGTGTTTTCTTTCCTTCGTAATCGGTCGCCATGCTACTACCCGGCATCGCCACGAAATACGCCGCCGTGGCATGGTCTTGCCACTGGTGCGCGGTGACTTCAAACGGATAAATCCCGGCCGCGAGTTGGTGACTCTTCACATCGGCGAACAAGCCCGTTGTGGAAAGCGTCTTCGGGAATTTCGCGGTGTCGGACGCACCCGCATCGTTCTTCACCAGGGTGTGAACCGTCCCGGCATCGTAGTCCAGAAAGTACAGTTCGTTGTCGTGATCTTCCCCGAACGCCACCACGCGCACCGTTGGCTTGGTGATTTCGGTGAGCGTTTGCAACTCCGTGCCGTTGATTTTCGCGGACCACAGCCGCCGGGAAAGCCAGTCGCCAAAGACGTACTGCCCGTACAACTCCGGTAGTTTCTTGCCACGATAGATATAGCCACCCGTCACGCTGCCCCCGGCGGTGTGGGGGATTTCGATCACGGGTGGTAGAATCGGCGTCGGGCCGGGTTTGAAGCTGACGTTCACCGGCTGACGGCCTTCGACGATGCTCCACCCGTAGTTGCCGCCCACCACGACTTTGTGGACCATCTCCCACAATTCCCAACCCACGTCACCGACCCACAAATCACCCGTCTTGCGGTCGAAGCTCATCCGCCACGGGTTGCGGAACCCATACGCCCAGA
>JANLRE010000492.1:0-1089 GCA_031368205.1 Fimbriiglobus sp.
GCTCTTCTGACAGCAACACTGCGTATCGTGCAGGCTGGTTGGGCCACTCCGTTACCGTCGTGGCTCGGATGATTTCCTGATCTCGGGCTGACCACGACTATTTCGGGTATGATCTCGGTCGTCGTTCTCAGCCGCGAGACAGGACGCACCACAACGAGATCCACCCATGTACTCTTCACCCGACTTTGAACGCATTTTTTGGGACATTGCGACCCAGACTCCGCTGGCACTGGCGCTGTTGGGCACGGCGCTGTTTCTGCTGGCAAAACGACGAGTGGCGCCCCGACCGTGTACGATTGCCGCCGTCACGTTTCTTGGGCTGTTCGTGTTCAACGTGATCCTGCATTTCATCTTTGAATGGATCCGCCGAGACCTGTATGCGGACAACCCAAGCAGCGCGGGTTGGTTCCTCTCAACGAGTGGCCTTATTCTGCTCTGGAAACTCACCTATGTGTTCAGCGTGTTTGTCCATGCCATCGGCGTGGGCGTGTTGGGTTGGTGCGTCACGATGGAGCGGAAGGCGGTCGGGCGTGACGACTAGCGCCCCGCCCTTCGGCGATTCGTACACTAGCTGCATTCTCTCCTCGTGTACGGATGCCTTGATATGCCGCGTGTTTTGATTGCCGACAAACTGGAAGCCGCTGGGGTGGAATTGCTCACGGCGGCGGGGATCGAAGTGGACAACCGACCGGGGTTGAAGGGTGACGAACTGAAGGCCGCCCTTCGCGCCGCCGATGCGGTCATTTGCCGTTCGCAACCACAACTGACAGCGGATGTTCTTGAAGAGCCGGGCAAGCTGCGGGCGATCGCGCGGGCGGGTGTCGGGGTTGATAACATTGACGTGCCAGCCGCGACCCGCAAGGGCATCGTGGTGATGAACACGCCGGGCGGCAACACCGTCTCGGCGGCGGAACACACGGTGGCACTCATGATGGCGATTGCCCGGCAAATCCCCGCTGCCGATGCCAAAATGAAAGCGGGCGGCTGGGACCGCAACAAGTTCGTCGGTACCCAACTCACAGGCAAAACGCTGGGCGTGGTCGGCCTCGGGCGCATCGGGTTGGAAGTGGCCCGGCGGGCGACCGGCCT
>JANLRE010000562.1:0-11310 GCA_031368205.1 Fimbriiglobus sp.
GAGTCGCAAGTGTATATATCGAGTGTCAGGTTAATGTTGAGACGGCTGACAAATATGAGTATGACCCCCGGTTCAGGCGGTGCCTCAAACGCTCAAAATCCTAGGCTCGCCGCATGATTCTTTACCGTATGGTCTCTAAGGGAACAACCCCGTTGGGGTTGAAAACCTGATCTGCTAACATGGTGTACAAATTTCCCACCAACTTCCATGACGCCCACCCTCTGATCGTGTTCTGCCTGAATTCGCGCCCTTGCTTGTCGAATGTTAAGTATCATCTCGGTATCCCGAAATCCTCCGCCAGGGCGAAACGACATGACCCGCACATCGCCAACAATATGCCGGGTGGTGTTCGGATTCGCCTGCTTGGGGTTGGCTTTTTCCAGTCGCATTCTGGCACAAGCGAACGGAGACAAGCCGACCGCAGCCGACGAGAAAGCGGTGCTGGCTGCGACGAAGCAAGGGCTTCATCGGCTTGACCAGGCCGGGCGCAATTGGATGAAGAACAAGACCTGTTTCTCGTGCCATCATCAGCCGTTGCCAATGTTCGCTGCCGTGGAGGCGGCCCGCGTGGGAATTCCCGTTGACGCGAAGGGGCTGGCGGCTCAGGCCGATTTCACGCACGATTATTTTCACGACCGCATTGAACCGATGAAGGCAGGCAAGCACGTCCCCGGTGGATCATCCACGGCAGGGTTCGGGTTATGGGCGTTGATGCTCGATCGCCGTCCGGCAGACGACACCACCACGGCAACCGTGTCGTACCTGTTGCAGATTCAAGGCGTTGTCGCGTTGAATGCCGACGCCACTGCGAAACCACCGAAGCGAACTGACGGGCCGTGGGTGCCGTCGTGTACCCGACCGCCGCTGAATTCGTCTCGGGTTGGCGCCACAGTCCTCGCACTGATCGGCATGACGCACTACGCCACCGACGACCAACGGGATGCAGTGGAGAAAGCGGCCAAGCTTGCTGAAACGTGGCTCGCCAAGACGCCGATGACCAGCACGGACGACCGCTTCTGGCGGCTCTGGGGATTGCACCGATTGGGTGGTGATGTCACAACGATCAAGGACGCCCGAGCGGATTTTACGGCGGCCCAACACGCGGACGGCGGTTGGTCGCAGACGAAAGACATGAGCAGCGATGCGTATGCCACGGGTCAGGCGCTGTACGTGTTACGCCAAACCGGGACGCCGCGCGAAAACCCCGTCGCACAGCGTGCCACCGCCTACCTAATCCGTACCCAACACGCCGACGGATCCTGGCTCGTCGAGACACGCATCCAAGCGGTACAGCCGTACTTCGACAACGGTGACCCCTATGAAAAGCATCAGTTTCTATCCGTCGCCGCGACATCTTGGGCCACCGCCGCCCTCGCCCAGATGCTGCCCAAAGTGGCAGGGTGTCACTAGCTTCTGTGGGCCTTTGAAAAGCGTACCCTGAGCTGGTCCGAATACCGGACCGTGCCCGGTCCTTGGGTATCACACCGTATTGACGTTGAGCAATCCCATGTCGTCCTTTCCGCACAATGATTCCCCTCAGCGGGACTTGAAACCGCCGACTGCCGATACTGCACTTTTGGTGTGGTTGTTCGACGTGTTGCAACCGATGAAACGCAGTCGGGTGAAGCAGCTTCTCCAACAGGGCTGCGTTCACGTCAACGGAATGCCAACCACTCAACATAATCATCCGCTAAAACCTGGCGATCGGGTGACAATTTCCCGTCTGGGGACGGCCAAATCGAACAGCCTTCGAGGTGCGAATGTCCAGATCGTTTTTGAGGATGAACATCTTGTCGTGATTGATAAGCCGTCCGGATTGCTAACGGTGGCCACGGAATCGGAACGGACAGACACCGCTTTTGTGCGATTGAAACAGCATCTCGAAACGATGCGGGCCGGGCGGCCATTTGTGGTGCATCGACTGGACCGGGAAACGTCGGGGTTGTTGTTGTTTGGTAAAAGTGTTGCGGTGCGGGACCATCTGCAATCGAACTGGGACAGGGTGTCGAAAACCTATCTCGCCATCGTTGAAGGTACACCGGCCAAACCGGACGGTGTGATCGAGGGCTTCTTGCTAGAAGGCGGCGATTTGCGGGTGCGGGTTTCCCAGGATGTTGCAGGAGCAAAATGGGCGGTGACACGGTATCGCGTCGTGTCCAAGCGTGGGCGGTTCACGTTAGTGGAGGTTGAACTGGAAACGGGGCGTAAGCACCAGATTCGTGTTCACCTCGCCAGTATCGGCTGCCCCGTGATCGGTGATTCCGGGTACGGCGCGCTAACGAATCCGGGTCGCCGACTCGGGCTTCATGCGTGGAAGTTAGCCTTCGATCACCCTGAGTCCGGCCAGCGGTTGGAACTAGAGTCGCCGCTACCGGATGTGTTACGAAACGTTGTTGATGCACGATAAGCGACGTGGTTATTCTTCATCAAATTCAAGTTGCTCCAAATCGCTCCCAATCGGATCACCACCTTCATTCAAGTAGATGCGGTAGAGCTGAATCATGAAGTGTTCTTGGGCCATGAGTGAAATTGTTGCGGCTGGGAATACACCAATACAGAACACCAACATCCCCGCCATCATGAGTGCCGACGAGATAAACATGTGCGCGATGAGCGAGACCAGCAGTTGCCCACTCAATTTCTTGATAAATGATGTTGAGAATCGGAGTGCCGATCCAAAATGAAACCCTTTGCTCAGTTGAACATGGAGTGTCATCGGCCAAGTAAACATCGTGACCATGATTGCAAGTATCATGTATAGCAAAAACCCAACGCCGATGCCGACGAACGGCCCAATGTCACCAGGGAGCAGAGAATAGATTAAAAGGCCGACGCCGATCGAGATCATGGCCGTCAACATAATCACTGCGAACAAAATGAGCTGAATCAAGAACACCCACACGCCACGGCCCAAATACCGGCTAAAGTGGTTAAAATTGAAATTGGCGTGGTCCGAAATGTCCGGGTCTTTTTCGAGGTCTTCGGCGACTTCGGCTTGGTAGCCCATCAGCACGATTTGCCCGACGATGGGGATGATTTGCGTCGAGAGCATACACAACGACCCCATGAGCAGGTTGTTGGTGCCGCCTTCTTTTTGGACGAAGTACGTGTAAGGTTTAATGTACTGCATGGTGGGACCGGGGTCTGTTAGGGTGACAGTTTCGACTCGACTTCGACAACTGGTATTCGTTGCCGAACCGATTCGCTTTCACTGCCCACCCTATAAATCCCGTCGGTTAAATCAATCCATAACTGTTGCAGCCGCCCGCTGAATCATGGACGGTTCTGGTGCAATCGCAAACCCCGTTTGAATCACGCCGTTCCACTTTTCGGGGTCCGCCGGGATGTTTTTGCCGGTAAGCGACTTCAGCCCGTTGTGGGCCAGACTTGCCAGCGCAACATCCTTGCCGCTCTCGGTCGTCAACACTTTGTTCAGCGCAACCACGGCTTCCTTTTGTCGCATTTGCCCCAAGCTGGCGACCGCCCGTTGACGCACATAGTCTTTCGTGGTCGGGTCTTCGTTCGTGCCAAACTCTTGGCCGTTGGCGACCCGTGCCAGGAATTCAACCGCTTCGGGGCGTTGCGTTTTACCCAGTCCTTCCACCGCTCGACTGCGAATATTGGCAACTTGGTCCGCCGGGAAGCCTTGTGGCCCTGTCAACCCGCCGAGTCGATCCACTGCGTAACGGCCCGGTTCCCGGCCACCCGACGCTTGTTGAATCGGATTGGCCTCGGGCGCCGCGTTTGGCTCACGAGGTTTTCCGGTGGCGTGGTGGTAGGCGTTTGCCAGGATTTCCGGCGTGCGCGGGTCTTTGAACTTGGCGAGCGTATCAATGGCACAAACCCGCACCCACGGGCTTGGGTCCGACGTGGCCGCAGTGGACAGCATCTGCATGACTTCTTCTTGAACCGCTTGATCCTGGCCGTTTGACGTTGGCTCTTTCAACTTGAGCATGGCGCGAGCGCGTTCGGTCCCGTTTTCATTAGGAACCGTCCGCAACGTGTGGAGCGGGTCTTCCCGATCAAACATCGTTCCGAACGGCTTCTCCCGGAACCCACGACTGGTCGCCGTGTCCCAAGTCGAAGCACAGCCTGACACCAGGGGAACCACCACCACTGCGGCGAACAAGAATAACCGTGCCACCGCCCACCCCCCGTTTCCTACCAGAATCCGTGCGAATTGGCAGCGAAATAGCGTGAACAATCCGACGTGTCAACGCGGAGTGGAAATGGCGGTTCCTGTTATTTCTCCGCGAGGAGTTTGCGTACTTCGGCTTCGATGACTTCGGCTTTCGGGTCGTCGTAGGCTTGCACGCGATTGCCTTTGCGGTTGAAGATCATCACAAGCGGTGTGATGTTCGTGGGGTAGCGGTCGCTATATTTCTTTTCGTTCTCGTCGCTATCAACGAGCAAAAAGTTCGCAAAACTCGCACCCTGTTCTTGCAGGAACTTGAGTGCCCGATCGCGTTCGGGTTTTTCGATGTCCTGGTTGTTCAGGGACAGGCAGACGAGGCCATCAACGGCATAGGTTTTGTGCATCTGAACCAGATGCGGGAATTTCTTCACACACGGTGCTCACCCGCGAAACCAGACATCAATGACAACCACCTTGCCCTTTTGCTCCTTGACCTTGGCATCGAGTTCGGCGTAAGTCACCTGCTTCAATTCCACCGAGGTATCCTTGCTCGATGGCGCTGGACCGTTGCAGGCCAGCAAGCCAAACGCGAACAGCCCCGCCGTGAACGGCAGCGCGAACCAGGATTGTTTGTGAAGTCGCATCGGTATTCCTTCTGGTGAGTTGTGATCGAAGCTGACATGATCCGTCAGGTTGCGGTCCGGGTCAACTGGTTTACGAGATCAAGCCAAGCAATACTTACCGCAAAGGTTTCGCCGAGCGCCCCGACACCCCAGGCGCTTCCGGCACAACCAACGTCCCATCGTGTAACGCCGATGCGACCAGCACCCCTGCGGCGCCTGCGTCCTCCAACCGGCGGATGTCGTCCCTATTGCGCACGCCGCCACCGATAATTAGCTTAACGTGTTTCGGCAAACAGTCTCGCACTTCCGCACAGTATCGTTCCGCACCGGGGCCGTTGCGTTCGCCGACACTTGCCAGGTCCAACAGAATGACTGCACCGGCGCCGGACAAGCACCAACCCGCGTAGGCCATTTGTGCGACAGCACGCGGGTAGGTCACGTTGTATCCGTGCCATTGTTCCCAGTTCCCGAGTAAGTCGCCATTCATCAAGTCCACGGAAAACACGCACCGGCCTTCGTACACTTGCGCCGCACCAGCGACTTCGGGGGCTTCAAGGGTTTCCGACCCTATCACTGGTTGAATTCGCTCGTGGTGTGGTAGCCGATCAAAATCCGCGACGGTCCGCACACCGCAATCGACCAGGAGTTGACTCTCGAATTCATCCGCAACATCACGTATTGATTGGAAATGATTGCCGGTGCCGGTGATGGCGTCCAAATCCGCGACGTACAGCATTCCTTCAGTGGCAAACGGCAACAGGCTTTCTGCAACTGATCGCAGATCGGTTGCAGACGTTAACCGGCTCTGGATCGGGCGGTACTCGCTACGGCGTCCGCCGATGGCGCGGACCACGACACCGCCCATCACGTCGATGACCGGAATAATCTTCACTGCGCACCCACTTGGCTTGGCACACGGGGTGCCAACGTCGAGGAAAATCTCGGAATGATTCCGAGAAGCCTTTGACGATATTCGGCAAGGCCGCTAAACTGATACACTTCCGCCCCAGAAACCGTGTCGTGGGCGTATTTTAGTCGTTGCAGTCTCTCGTGGCCTCGCATTAAGCGTTGGTCGTGGGAAAAGGAGTATGTGTGGCTCTCGTCGATGTTAAAGACCTTCTCGATGCCGGCGTTCACTATGGTCACCGTGCCAGTCGCTGGAATCCCAAGATGCGGCCGTATATTTACGGCAAGCGTAACCTCATTCACATCATTGACTTGCGCGAAACCGTTCGCGGCCTGCTACGATCGTATCGCTACCTCACCCAAGTCGTGTCGCGCGGCCAACTGGTTCTCTTTGTCGGGACCAAGCGCCAAGCCAAAGAAATTATCGAACGCGAATCGTGCCGGTGCGGAATGCCTTACGTCTCCGAACGATGGCTGGGTGGCACGCTCACGAACTTCAAAACCATTCGCGCCCGGCTGAACCGCCTGCGGGAGTTGGAGTCGAAGTGGCTCGCGGAAGGGGAAAACCCGGCCCGCCATGACATGCAAGCGTACATTCAGTCCATGACGACTGATGCGGGCAAGCTCGACCTGAGCAAAGCGCCGGAAACCGCCGCGATCCGCTTCGTGAAGTCGAAGAAGGAAGTGTCCGCGTTGAACCGCGAGTTGCTGAAAATTCGCCGCAACTTGCAGGGCATCCGCGACATGAATCGCCTGCCGGACGCACTCGTCATCGTCGATCCGAAGCGCGAACACATTGCGATCAAAGAAGCCCGTCGCATGGGCGTCACGACCGTGGCTCTTATCGACACGGACAGTGATCCGGACCCCGTGGACTTGCCGATTCCGGGCAACGACGACAGCATCCGGTCCATTGAAGTGATCCTGGCGAAGCTTGCCGAAGCGGTTCTCGAAGGCGTGGCCTCGTTGCCGCCGGAGCAGAAGTCGCAGATCAAGCCCCGGACGCCGCCTGCTAGCAATCGCTTGCCGTCGGTACACATGAACGCAGTTCCGACACCACCCGCACCCGCTGCCGATGGCCCGACGGCGGCTCCCGTGTCGAACCCACCGGCCGCGCCGGCTGTCGCTCCTTAGGTCAGTTTCCCCAATCCGATAACGGGTTTCCCGTCCGCCGTGATTGGGGGGTGGTTGGGAAATCGCTAGAAAAGTTAGCACGACACTGGAAACTCTGGAGACGAGATGAGTACGATTTCTGCCGCTGCGGTGAACGAACTGCGCAAGAAAACCGACCTGCCGTTGATGGACTGCAAGTCGGCGTTGACCGAAGCCGCTGGCGACATGGAGAAGGCGATCGAAATCCTTCGGCTGCGCAATGCCAAAGTTGGCATCAAGCGCGAAGGCAACGAGACCGCCGAAGGCCGCATTGGGATTTTCGTCGATAACGCCGCTGCCATCGGCGGCATCGTCGAAATGCGCTGTGAATCAGCGCCGTCCGCGAAGAGCGATCACTACATCGCCTTGGCGGTTGCCATTGCCAAGCACGTGGCCCAACACGATGCCGCCGATGTTCCGGCACTACTGGCCCAGCCGTTCGGCAAAGGCACTGTGAAGGAACGGGTTGACGAAGTCGTCGGCCTGATCCGCGAAAAGATGATTGTTCAACGCTTCGCCCGGCTGACGGGTGGGGTGTTCGGGCAGTACATCCATCACGACGGCACGGTCGGTGTGCTACTTCATTGCACCGGCACCGGCGGCAACGATGAAGCACTGCGGGACATTTGCGCACACATTGCGGCCCTCAACCCGCAGTTTGTGAACTCGACGGAAATTCCGGCTGAAACCATCGCCAAGGAGAAAGACCTAGCGATGAAGCAAATTCTGGAAGACACGAAGAACTCTGCTAAGCCTGCGAACATCATCGAGAAGATCGCCGAAGGCAAGCTCAAAACCTGGATGGCCGAAATCGTTCTGACCGAGCAACCGATGGCGAACGCCATGAAGTACCCCGGTCAAACGGTCGGCCAAGTCCTGCAAAAGATGGGGCTGAAAGCGTCGAAGTTCATCCGCTTCAAGGTGGGCGCGACTGCCGTATAACTCAACCGGAACCCGCGACGTTGTCGCGGGTTCCTTTTCCGAATCAACACCTGACTTTTTTCTCATTCCGAGGGACCGATGCCGCATACCAAGAGCGCGTGGAAACGCCTCCGATCGTCCGAAAAACGGCGCCGCCGTAACCGGACCACCGCCAAACTTATCAAGCTGCAATCGCGCAAGGTCTCCGACGCGATCACCGCCGGTGACGCCACCGTCGCAGTCACCGAAGCGAAAATGGCCGCCAAGAAACTGGACAAGGCCGCGTCCCGTGGCGTGATCCACAAGAACAAAGCCGCCCGCCTCAAGTCGAGCATGGCCCGCAAGATCAACGTCATCAAAGCCAAGCCCGCCGCCGCGAAGTAACACCTCGCCACAGCAACGAACCCGCAACGCCTCTCGTGGTAATCCCACGAGAGGCGTTTTCGTTTGCGGTCGGGATATACTGAGAGCGCGACAGCATCCAATCTGAGGAGACATACACGATGTTGACCTAAAAGGCGGCGTATCAATTCGTGGATGGCGGCGTTCACGCTCATTTGCTCGACTTCCCTGGCGCGATCACATGTGGCGTGGACATCGCGGAAGCACGGAAGATGTTGGCCTCGGCTGTGCTGGATCTCGCGTCATTGTGCTTCGATCGTGGTGAGGCGCTGCCTCGGCCCGATCCGACATTGAGCGACCCCGATGCCGACATTGAGGAACCGCTGCATTCGGCAACTTTGATCGCGGCGCAATAATTACTGCAATCGCTAAATATTACGCCATTCCTGCAATCGGATGCTTGCTAACGGCGTTAACGAGGGGTAACATCGGCCCAAGTGTGAGAGTGGAATGGTTTCACTTTACGCTCTGTGTGTCACTCCCAGGAATGTCATGAGAACTGTTAGTCGAAAAAGCTCGAGCTGTGTTGCCGGGCTGCTTGTCGCGTGGACGCTCTTCACCGCAACGTCCGCACAAGCCGGGTTCATTACTTTTTCTGCCGCCGGTGCCAACGCCGCTGGCATCCAGGGAACCGTTGACGCCTTCCGTGCCAACCTTGGGACGTTGAACGCCAACGTCGTTGGCTCTTTCGGCAGCGGGCGACGCGAGATTAATTGGGACGGCGTGCCGAACACTCTCGCAGCGCCCAACAACTTGCCGGCCAACTTCTTTAACTTCAACTCGCCGCGTGGGGTCGTGTTCAGTACCCCCGGCACCGGCTTCCAAGTCAGTGCGAACGCGGGCGTCGCGCCGGTCGAATTCGGAAACATTGACCCGAGCTACCCAGCACTCTTCGCACCTTTTAGCCCGCAGCGCCTGTTCACGGCCATCGGCAGTAACGTCGTGGACGTGAACTTCTTTATCCCCGGCTCCACGACGGCGGCGCTCACTCGCGGCTTCGGGTCGGTCTTCTCGGACGTGGACTTGGCGAACACCACTTCGATCCAGTATTTCGACGCCTCGAACAACTCGTTGGGTACGTTCTTCGCGCCGAACATCGCGGGAGATGAGACGTTCTCGTTCCTCGGGGTCGCGTTCGACGCGCCGGTTGTTTCGCGCGTCCGGATCACGAGTGGCAATACGATTTTGGCACCCGGTAATACTTCGGGAGATCTCGTGGTCATGGATGATTTCATCTACGCCGAACCCGTCACCGCTGTCCCCGAGCCAAGCTCGGTCGTCATGCTCGGACTCGGGGCCGTGGGAATGTTGTTCCAAGCCCGTCGCCTTCGTAACGGGTAAGGTGTTTGCAGAGACCATCGGTTACGTTTCACGTTGAGCGACCCCGACGCTGGCATCGAGGAACCCCTGCACATGCAGGGGTGTCGCTTTTCTCAGCATTAGGAGTTACGCAGTTTCTTGTTAGCCCGATGCGCCAGCGAGGGGTTCGGCGTAACCCCTCGCTGGCGCGTCGGGCTAACAAAACCAGTACCACTGCTGCAACTGCGTAACACCTAAGCCCGTTACTTCCGGAAATACTCCACTGCGTTGCGGAACATCGGGAGGCCGTCGCCCTCTTGTTTGAGGCCTTCGCGGGTCCAGCGGGGGTGTTGGGTGGGGAGGATGTGGCGTTCGGGGTGGGGCATCAGGCCCAGGACGCGACCCGTCGGGTCGCAGATGCCGGCGATGTCGTCTTGGGAACCGTTGGGGTTGTGCGGGAAACCGCCTGGTTTGCCGTTCGGGTCGGTGTAACGCAACACGATTTGCTCGGCTTGGTCAAGTCCCTTCAAAATCCACTCTTTGCGACAAACAAAGTTCCCCTCGCCGTGGGCGATGGGAACGTACATCCGGCTAATGCCTTTTAAGAACGGGCACTTGTTCGGCGTCACGGCGAGGTGAACCCAGCGGTCTTCAAACCGCCCGTGGGTGTTGTGGGCGAGCGTCATCATCGGGCCATCTTCGTCCGGCGGCAGCAATAAACCCGCTTTCACAAGTGCTTGAAACCCGTTGCAGATACCGAGAATCAACTTCCCCCGTGCGCGGAACTCGCGCAGGGCATCGGCGAGGAAGTGCTGCATCTGGGTGGCGAGAATTTTCCCCGCCGCAACATCGTCACCGTAACTGAAGCCGCCCGGCAGCACCAAGATTTGCGACTGCTTCAGTAGGTCCGGGGTCGCACGCAGTTCATTGATATGCACGAGTTGAACAACCGCGCCCGCTTGTTGGAAGGCGAACACCGCTTCGCCGTCGCAATTGGTGCCAGGGGCACGCACGATTAGAACGTTCGGTGTGGGCATGGCGAAAATCCTGCGAAGATGAGTATTTATGCTTGACGGAGACTGAGGAATCACGCAATCTTGTCTTAGGTCGAGTTCAGTCACGAACCAGGGGAACGCCCTGAATTCCTAGTAGTACTGGCCACTTTGCAAAAGCCCCCGATCGGGGGTCAGGACTTTTTTTCCCCTTGATGACCAAAACCCCGTTGACAGTCCGGCTGAGCCTGCTAATTTAAGGGTGTCGCTGTGACCCAGCGGCAAAGGAATGACGGAAAGAAAAGAACTGGTGAAAGCCAGGGAATGTCTTGAAGTCACTCAAGTTTGTTCTTTGACAAGTTGTGTAGACAATAAGCCAAGCCAAGAGCGGGTGTAGCCGGATTCGGTTAGACCTGTTCTTGAAGGGTGCGAAAGCACTATTGAGAGAATGATGTCTTACCGAATGACGGCAGATTGAACCTCGAAAAAGACTTGCGAAAGCAAGTTTTAATACACTTTTGAAGGGTTTGATTCTGGCTCAGAACGAACGTTGGCGGCGTGGATTAGGCATGCAAGTCGAGGGAATGCCCGCAAGGGTGGAACCGGCGTAAGGGGCAGTAAGGCATGGATAACTTACCCTGGGATTTGGCATAGCCCGTAGAAATACGGGGTAATTCCAAGCGATGTGGATGGGGGGCCTCCCCTGACCACCAAAGGTCCGCTGTCCTGGGAGAGGTCCATGTGATATTAGCTAGTTGGTGAGGTAACGGCTCACCAAGGCGAAGATGTCTAGCGGGTGTGAGAGCACGACCCGCGCCACTGGCACTGAGACACTGGCCAGACACCTACGGGTGGCTGCAGTCGAGGATCTTCGGCAATG
>JANLRE010000577.1:0-1852 GCA_031368205.1 Fimbriiglobus sp.
AACACCCGCTCAAACGCGGCATACCCGCCGTCGGTGCGGTAAGCGTCAACGCTGGCCGGGCGCGGGTTGTTAACACGAGCGAGGAGTGTGGGTTCAAAATTCATGGATTGCCCTTAACTTTTGCAGCGTAATACGAAAGACGAGCCAATTTATCGGCCAGCAACTTCTCACCTTGTAATATTTCTGGACAATTCTCAAGTCGTATAATTTTCGTCTTACCACCCTCTCCTGTCGTCATACTGCAAACCGTCTGGTCCCAGGGCAATGTATATGTGATCAGATTCATCAATTCCCTAAAATGCATTGCCCTGTATTCTGCTCCGGTCAGGACTAGCAAAGGGTCAATGTACCGTTGGCCAACTTTCTCGTCACGCCCCTCAGCTAAAATCACAACTGCCCGCTCAACGAAATCGCCTTCCCAGTTGTCCGGGTCATACTCGACCACGGGTGGCAAAAAATCCTTGTAAATATCACCTTCTGGGTATTGGGAGGGGTGGCCAATGTGAGCAGGTACTGCTTGCGCGTACACACAGATCCACTCATCATCAAAATAGTGACCTTTGCGAACCTTGACCTCCCAAAGTGTGGCATAAATGCTCATATTGCCACACCTTACTTCTTCAACTTGGCGAATAACTGATCCGCACCCGCTTCATCAACATTCATCATATGCACGTCATTAAGCAATACGGCAGGGGCGCCGTCACACGCGCCAATACACTCCGCGAATTCGAGCGTGATCTTGCCGTCCTTCGTGGTGTGACCACAATGCACATCGAGTTTCGTTTCGCAATGTTCAATCAACTCATAGGCACCGCGTAACATGCACGCCAACCCACGGCACACCCACACACGGTTGGTGCCGAGTTTATCCGATTCCTTGTCTTTAAAGAACTGGTAGAAGGTCATCGTGTCTTGCACTTCGGACGGGTGCAGGTCGAGCAACGCCGCGATCTCGACGATGGCTTCCGTGGAGACGTACCGCATCTCGTCGTGAACCAAATGCAACGCCGGCAACGTCACCGCCTGCTTGCGTGGGTAACGCGGCAGAAGGGACTGAATCTCGGACTTCACACGTTCGCTCAACACAGGCATTGCCGCCCCCATTGTGAATCAATTACCGGCTGCTTGTTGCACGGCTGGCATTAGGTCGTTGTTTTCTTCGATCCGCAACATGCGGATGTCCCGCACCGACGGCGCAAACCACGCATGAGACCGGGCTAGCTCCATCGCTGCCATCACGCACGTCACCGCGTTCACCGTCTCCCCGCCGAAATAAGTGCTGCCTTGTTGCCACCGAAAACCGCAGTGCTCCAGCACTCGGCGAATCTCCACGTAGGCACCGTTGTACGGGTCGCCGTAGTGCTGCCGTAGCGACTCAATGTCCATATCAAACGAGATGGCGTACATCCGGCCTCCGAGGTCGGGCAAACCCTGCCGAAGCACTTCAGTTTGAAATCGTTCAACAACACCGATTGCCATACTTGTCACCACGAATAGCACGAATCACACGAATAGAAATCAAACACCTTTAGACCAATCACAATTCGCGGTACACATCACACCGAACCATCACACTCTACAGTATTGATCTTATTCGTCCGATTCGTGTGATTCGTGGTGAACATCTTGGTTACCGATCCAGTTCTGCCGCGATAATGTTCAAGCTGCCCAGCACCGCAGGTACGTCACTAATTTGGTGGCCTTCGATCAGGTGCGGGAACGTAGCGAAGTGGATGAACGAGGGCGGCCGGGTTCGGGCACGCCACGCCTTGCCACCGCCGTCCGCCACGAGGTAGAAGCCCAATTCGCCGTTGGCCGTCTCGTTCGCGCCGTACACTTCTTCAACCGG
>JANLRE010000598.1:0-9997 GCA_031368205.1 Fimbriiglobus sp.
GCGATGCAAGCCGCATCGGAAGCCACGGCGGGTGGCATGGTCAGCATCATCGGGCTGGAAGCGTCCGAGGTCGAAACGCTTGTCGCCGAAGCCCGTGGTGATGGCACGTTGGTCGTGGCGAATTTGCTTTGCCCTGGCAACACGGTCGTCTCGGGGTCTGCCAGTTCGATTGATGAAATCTGTCGCCTCGCCGAGAGCCAAGGGCTACGGGCGATTCGGCTGGCAGTGTCTGGGGCGTTTCACACGAACTTGATGAAACCGGCGGATGAAAAGCTCGCCGCTGTCCTCGCCGGGATCACGATCCAACCGCCCCGAATTCCGGTCTGGTCCAACGTGGACGGCAAACCTCACACCGACCCTGCCGACATTCGCAGCCTCTTGGTCAAGCAGGTGGTGTCGCCGGTTCTTTGGGAATCGACCCTGCGGGGGATGTTGGAAACGGGGCATGATAAGTTTTACGAAATCGGTCCCGGTCGGGTGTTAGCCGGGTTGATGAAGCGGGTTCACCGCAAGACCGATGTGACCAACGTTCAAGCTTGAAACAGGTTCGGTCGATTCGATCCCGGCAAAAGCGCACGGGATCGGTCGGTCGGCCCTTTTCTTTTGGGGTTCGCATTAGTAGATTTTGTACTCATCACTTGACGGAGACTTTCGGGGAACCGTGATGTCGCCGCAGTGATGGGAATTGAAACCGAATCAAGTGAATACCCAGTCCGCTGCCGACTTTCCGGCAACCGAAACTGGTTCAATGCCCCTGGGAGGGTCGCCGCGTGTCCGTGGAACAACGAGTCATTGATATTGTGTGTGAACACCTGGCCGTCAGTAAAGAAAAAGTCAACCGCGGTACGAGCTTCATTGAAGACATCGGGGCGGACTCGCTCGACATTGTCGAACTGGTGATGGAACTCGAAGAAGAATTTGATTGTCAAATTCCCGACGATCAAGCCGAAAAAATCAAAACCGTCGGGCAGGCCATCGAGTTCATCGAAGCCAAAATGAAAGAAAAGCAAGCAGGCGAAGGCGGAGTGAGCGCGTAATGAGTCGTCGTGTCGTGATGACCGGAATTGGGACCGTCAACCCGCTGGGATTGTCGGTCCCCGAGTATTGGCAAGGGCTACTTGCCGGTCAAAGCGGCATCGCGCCGATTACGCTTGTGGACTGCTCCACGTTCAAAGTGAAGTTCGGTGGCGAGGTCAAAAACTTCAAACCCGACCCCGTGCTGGACACCAAAGAAGCACGCCGACTGGATCGAGTCAGCCAGTTCGCGGTCGTTGCCGCCGACCAAGCGGTCCGAGACAGCGGCATTGATTTCAGCAAGATGGACCCCTTCCGCGTCGGCGTGATTTTAGGCACCGGCATCGGCGGACTGTCCGAATTTGAAGACGGCTTCTTGACCCTGAACTCCCGCGGCGCGAGTCGGGTCAGTCCGTTCACAATTGTGAAAATGATTGCGAACACGTCTGCCGGGTCCATCTCAATTCGCTGGGGCTTACGCGGTCCGAACACCACGGTTAGCACCGCCTGTTCGTCCGCCGCACACGCGATGGCTGATGCGATGGCCGCGATTCAATCCGGGCGTGCCGATGCGATGGTGACCGGCGGCACCGAAGCCGCGATCACCCCGATGGGCGTGGTCGGCTTCATCGCTTGCCGGGCGCTTTCGGAACGAAACGATTCACCCGCAACCGCCAGCCGACCGTGGGACAAAGACCGCGACGGCTTCGTACTGAGCGAAGGCGCCGGGTTGGTGATTCTCGAAGAGTACGAACACGCCAAAGCGCGCGGCGCGAACATCTATTGTGAAGTCGTCGGTTGCGGCAACACCGCCGATGCGTACCACATCACTGCACCCCACGAAGACGGCATCGGCGCCGCCGAGGCGATGCGGCAAGCGGTCAAGCAAGCGGGCTGGAACGTCACGGACGTGGAGTACATCAACGCCCACGGCACCAGCACCCCGTTGGGCGACGTGGCCGAGACGAAGGCCATCAAGCAAGTCTTCGGCGACCACGCCCACAAGCTGATGATTTCCAGCACCAAGAGCCTCATCGGTCACCTACTCGGCGCCAGCGGCGGTGTGGAAGCGATTGCGTGTGCGCTCAGTTTGAAGCACGGCATTTTGCACCCGACGATCAACATCGAGAACCAAGACGTTGAAGCCGGGTGCGACCTCGACTACATCCCCAACACCGCCCGCGAAGTCCGCGTCAAACGCCTCCTCTCCAACAGCTTCGGCTTCGGCGGCCACAACTGCTCACTGGCGTTTGCTGCGGTTTAGTACCCAAGTTGTTGGAATGGCGACGTATCAGTCTTAAAGTCATCTTCGATACAACGATGTTGCTGCCGAGCGGAACAATATTTGGCCTGTTCAAGTTGAAGGCCCATCGCGTCAATGCCTGAAAGACTGGCAAGTCGGTTACGAACCGCTTCAAACCCGGTGAAATGACCATCACCAAAGACAAGCCCGCTCCCACCAAAGTGACCGCTCGTCCGCTGAAGGGTTTGAAAGAATCGCTGAAGTAGCCACGACATGTCCAGTGCAAAACACGACACCCCCGACAAACCAGTTGGCGGGATGTCGTGTTTTGCACTGGACATTTTGACACGGACAACCGGAAAATGCTGGTAGACTGCTTCGAGCAAGCATGATGAGGTTCAACCATGATCGTACCGCTTCGTTCGTCACCACTCGACACGGTAGTTTATCCCGAGAGCGATGGGAAGCCGATGGCGGAAAACACACTGCAATTTCGGTGGATCGTCACCATTCAGGGCGGCCTCGACGATCTGTTTCGTGAGAATCCGGACGTGTTCGTCGCCGGAGATTTGTTCTGGTATCCCGTCGAAGGCAAGAACAAAGTTTGTACAGCGCCGGACGCGATGGTCGTGTTCGGTCGCCCGAAGGGCTATCGCGGCAGTTACCAACAATGGAATGAAGGCGGGCTAGCACCGCAAGTGGTATTCGAGGTGTTGTCGCCCGGAAACGGCCCCACCGAAATGGCCCGGAAAGTGATCTTCTACGAAAGGCATGGGGTTGAAGAGTACTACATCTACGACCCCGATGATGTTGATATGACGGGCTACCAACGCAGTATCTCGGGCAAGTTCGCCAAAATCCCGGTCCTGAACGGCTTCACCAGCCCACGACTAGGGATTCAGTTCGACTTAACAGGCGAAGAACTCGTCATCCGCCGCCCTGATGGTCGGGTGTTCCTGACGTATCTGGAGCAATGCGAGAAAACGGCCCAAGAAACCCAACGGGCTGACCTCGAATCACAACGTGCTGACTCAGAATCTCAACGCGCTGACTCAGAATCTCAACGCGCCGAGCACGAAGCCCGACACGCCGAGCACGAAGCCCGACACGCCGAACACGAAGCCCGACACGCTGCAACTCAAACGGTACGTGCCGAACACGAAACGCAGCGTGCCACTGCGTTTGAACTGAAACTGGAACGGTTGCGGGCGAAAATGCTTGCGGCGGGTTTAGACCCGGATGCGAACGGGCTTTAAGTCCGTCGCGTTCATCTTGCATCGGTTGGCACTTCGCGGTATTCCCCGGCCCTTGTTCGTTCACTTAGCTGGGGGGACTGCGCATGGCACTTCGAGTGCGTTCCGCGATGGGGTTGTTTGTGGTGCTGCTGTTCACGGGTTCGGCGTTCGGGCAGACGGTGACGTTGGGCGAAGAGGTTAAGCCGGGTGAACTGTTCCGCTACGAACTGGATTTGAAACTGGCCGGCAAGATGAAAGTCGAACGGCAAGGCAAGCTGGACGCCATCCCGTTTCATGCGATAGCGACCCACAAGTTCGTCGAGCGCATCGAATCCGGTGATGCACGCGGCGGGGTCGGCAAAGTATTGCGTCACTACGAAGTGGCCAAGTCGAACGGCGATTCTGGGGTCGATCGAACGTCCCGTGAACTGGCAGCCGATCGGCGGATCATCATTGCCCAGCGGACTGCGGACGGGTCATTGCACTTCAGCCCGGACGGACCGCTATACCGGGAAGAACTCGAGCTCGTTGCGGAACACTTCGACACGCTGAGCATTCCCGCACTGCTGCCGAACAAGGAACTGAAAATCGGCGACACGTGGCCGATCGGGGCGGAGGCGTCGCAACACGTCTGCTTGTTCGAGGGGCTAATTAAATCCGAACTCGTCGGCAAGCTGACCGAGATCAAAGACGGTCAAGCGGTGTTCACCATCACCGGAGTGGCCGAAGGCATCGAAGGCGGCGCCCACGCGAAACTGTCGATCACCGCAACTGGCACATTTGCCATTGTCGCCAAGCGGGTGGTTGAACTGAAATGGGAGCAAAGCGACGAGCGTGCCCAAGGTCCGGCCAGCCCCGCGACCGAAGTGAAAGCAACCCTCACTCTGAAGCGAACGGCCCTGACCGAAGAACCGAAAGAACTCAACGCCACAGTGCGTGCCAAGATTCCTGCGGACGCGAAGATTGCAGATTTAGTCACGATGCTCCGCTACGCCGATGCGGACGGCCGGTACCAGTTCGTTTACCCGCGTGAATGGCACGTCGTGGGGCGCACGAAGGATCACCTCGTGATGCGGTTACTGGAGAAAGGCGAATTCACCGCCCAGGCCACGATGACGACGTGGAAGCGCGCCACAGCCGGGCAACACACCCCCGCCGACGAGTTCAAAAAACTGCTCGCCAACCTGCCGGGTTGGGTGCCCGAAGCCGTCACCGAAGATAGCGTGATACCCACCGATGCGGGGCGTTGGTTGTACCGTGTGGCACTGAAAGGCAAACAAGACGGCTTGCCCGTGGTGCAATCCTTTTTCCTGCTCGCCGGCCCAAACGGGGACCAACTCGCGGTCACGGTATTAGCTCGCCAAGAGCAGGCCGCCAAAATCGGCACCCGCGACATTACCCTCGTGAACGCCATCGAATTCCCGACGCCGAAACGGTAAACCGGCAACCTGCGAACAAACCGACCGAAATTGTCGTTGGATGACTGGACGACTTGCGGAGTTCCGCATGTGTCGCATTCCCGAGTGTCGAGAGGTTTGTTATCGTAGTGTGAGAGGCGGGCGGCGGACCGAGCGACGAGGTCGGCATGCGGATCGGGATCGTTAGTGACACACACGACCGGCACGAAGCGGTAATTGAAGCCGTGCGCCTCCTCGTGGAACAACAGGTCGAGTTGATTTTGCATTGCGGCGACATCGAATCCCCGGAGACGATCGCCGCGTTTCAACCCATCCCCACGCACTTCGTTTTCGGCAACTGGGATAAAGACAAGATCAAGTTGAGTGCCGCGATCAAGGCGATCGGCGGTACGTCGCACGATTCGTTCGGGGCACTGGAGTTAGGCGGGAAGCGGCTCGCGTGGGTTCACAGCCACGAACGGCATCAGCTTTACCAACTCGAACACTGTGATTACTTCGATTACGTCTTCTACGGCCACACCCACGTCCGCGAACAGCACCGCACCGGCAAAACCCTGGTCGCCAACCCCGGCGCGCTGTTCCGTGCCAACCCCAAAACGTGCATCATCCTCGACGTGCAGACCGGCGAACTGAAACCCCTCATCATCACCACCTCCCGCAGCGGCGACTCGACATACAACGGAAGTGGCCTCCCGCACAGCAACGAATCCCACCCGGCCCTCCCGCCGAAAGACTAGCGACCGAGCGCCAGAACGTTTTGCCAGACGCAGTGCATTCGGTCGTCATGTTCTACCCGACATCCGGTAATCGAACTACATCAAGCTCACGCCTCTCGCGTTCATTCTTAAGCACCGGGATTGTTCATGCTGAACTTGCAAACCTTTCGCGGTCGGCCTTTACCGTTGGGTGCGGGGCGGATGTCTGACGGCGTCAATTTCGCGGTGCTCAGTCGGCACGCGACGGCGGTTTCGTTGGTGGTTTTCCCGGAGGCGGGGGGGATGAAGCCGAGCGCGGAGATCGTGTTGCACCCGCACAAGAACCGCACCGGGGACCATTGGCACATTCGCGTCGAAGGCTTGCCGGACGTGTTTTGCTACGGCTGGCGTGTCGATGGGCCGAAGGGGAAGAAGCACCGTTACGACCCGACGCGGGTGCAGATCGACCCGGCATCGACAGTGATTTCGGACGGGGCACAGTGGGCGGGGACGTGTGAGGTAGACCCCGAGCGCACGAGTCGGCGCAGCCTGGTGGCGAACACGCCGCGGTATAATTGGGGCGAAGACGAACCGCCGCTGACGCCGCACGAAGACACGGTCATTTACGAAGTTCATGTGCGCGGCTTTACGCAACATCCGTCGTCCGGCGTGGCCCATCCCGGCACGTTTCGCGGGCTGATTGAGAAGCTGCCGTACTTGAAGTGGCTGGGCGTGACGGCGCTGGAGTTACTTCCGGTACACGAGTTCGATGAATGCGATTGCCCGTTCTTTGACCCGAAGACCGGCGAAAAGCTTGTCAACTTTTGGGGCTACAATTCAATCGCCTTCGCGGCGCCGAAGTCCGCGTTTGCCGCCACCGGGAGCCAACACGGGCAGGTCAACGAGTTCCGCGATTTGGTCCGGGCATGCCACCAGTCAGGAATCGAAGTGTTCCTGGATGTCGTGTTCAACCACACCGGGGAGGGGGATGACCGTGGGCGGGCGTACTCGCTGCGTGGGCTGGACAACGAACTGTATTACTTGATGGACGACGACGGCCACTACCTCAACTACTCCGGGTGCGGTAACACGGCCAATTGCAACCACCCGTTGGTGCGGGATTTGATTTTAACCTGCCTGCGGTACTGGGTCGGGGACATGCACGTTGACGGGTTCCGCTTCGACCTCGCCAGCATTTTGGGCCGCGACCAAAAGGGCAACGTCATGGTCGAACCGCCCGTTGTCGAAATGATCGCCGAGGACGGCGTGCTCGCCGATACCAAGCTCATCGCGGAGCCGTGGGACGCGGCGGGGTTGTACCAAGTCGGCGGCTTCCCGTTCGGGCGGCGGTGGAGCGAGTGGAACGGCAAATACCGCGACGACATTCGCCGCTTCTGGCGCGGCGACGCCGGGTTCGTGAGTCTGTTCGCCAACCGGATTTGCGGCAGCGCGGACTTGTACCAAGCCAGCGGGCGGTTGCCCCGACACTCGATGAACTTCATCACGTGCCACGACGGGTTCACGTTGAATGATCTCGTAAGTTACAACCACAAGCACAACCAAGCCAACGGCGAAGACAACCGCGACGGGTCCAACGACAACTTTAGTTGGAACGGCAGCGCCGAAGGGGCAACCGACGACCCGAACATCCACGAGTTCCGCCTCCGCCGCGCCAAGAGCCTGATGGCCACGTTAATGATGTCGCAGGGGATGCCGATGCTGTTGGCGGGCGACGAGTTTTTGCGGACGCAACAGGGCAACAACAATGCGTGGTGCCAGGACAACGAGATCTCGTGGGTGGATTGGACGCTGCAAGAGACGAACCACGACTATCTGCGGTTCACCCGCGAAATGATCTGGCTGCGTCGTCGTCACCCGGTCTTCCGGCGACGGCGCTTTTTCGCCGGCCAATTCCAACCGATCACCGCCCCGACGCACATGGATTCGACGAGCGAGTCCGAACCCACAATGGTCCGCACCCCCGCCCCCCGCTCCGTGACCATGCCCCTGGCTGACATCCATTGGCATGGCGTCGAACCGTACACCCCCGACTTCAGCGAGACCAGTCGGTGCATTGCCTTCAGCCTCGATGGTCGCTTCACGGGCCGCGACGGCGACCCCGATTACCATCAGGACAACGACTTCTACGTGGCGATGAACGTGACCCCCGCGCCGCTCAACTTCATCGTGCCACCGTCGCCAACGGGCCGCAAGTGGCACCAGCTCATCGACACCGCCGCAACTAGTCCGAATGATTTTTTGCCCGAGAATGAGGGACCGATTGTGATCGCCCGCAGCACGCTGACCGTGGCCCCGTTCGGGTTGGTGGTGCTGATGAGCGAGGCTTAGTGCCGGAAATGCCGCACGCCGGTGAACAGCATCGGAACCCCGTGCTTGTCACAAACATCAATCGACTCTTGGTCGCGGGTGCTACCGCCCGTTTGAACCATTGCGATCACCCCGGCGGCAATCGCGGCTTCGACGTTGTCGGCGAACGGGAAGAACGCATCGGACGCCAGGACTGATCCCGTCACGCGATCGCCGGCTTTCTTGATTGCGATTTGCGTCGAGTCGATGCGCGACATTTGCCCCGCCCCGACGCCGACGATCGTGGTGTTTTGCGCCAACACGATCGCGTTCGACTTGACATGCTTGCACACCAGCCACGCGAACCAGAGGGCGGCGCGTTGCTCCGGGGTGGGTTGCGTTTTCGTGACGACTTTCCACGTTGCGGGGTCATCGGCGCCGGTGTCGCGGGTTTGCACAAGCAGCCCGCCATCGACGCGGCGGTAGTCGAGACCTTGTGGTCCCCCGTCGAGCGGCCCGACCTTCAGTAGCCGCACGTTTTTCTTCCAGCCTTTCAGCAGTGACAACGCACTGTCAGTGAAACCGGGTGCGATCACGCACTCGACGAACCGCTCGCCGGTCATGAGTGCGGTCGCCGTCGGTTCGTCCAGTTCGCGGTTAAACGCCAGAATCCCGCCGAACGCCGAGAGCGGGTCGCCGCTCCACGCCGCCGTGAACGCATTGGCCAAACTCCCCGCCGTCGCCGCGCCACACGGGTTGTTGTGCTTCACGACCACCGCCCCCGGCTCCGCAAACTCCCGCACGAGGTTCAACGCCGAATCGAGATCGAGGATGTTGTTGTAACTGAGTTCCTTGCCGTGAAGCTGTTCCGCCGTGGAGATGCTCGGGCGAGTTAATTTGGGCTCGATGAAGAATCCGGCCTGCTGGTGCGGGTTCTCGCCGTAACGGAGCGACTGCTTATTTCGGAAATAGCCATTGATGATGGACGGGATCGGCGAGCCTGTCTGGATTCCCCAGTGTTGCTGGAAAAAGTGTGTAAAAATCGCGTGATCGTACCCGGCGATGATGCCGAACGCAAAGTATGCCCAACGCTGACGACTCTCTTGAGTTGTCTGCCCACCGTTTGCCGCCATCACATCCAATACTTCTTGGTAGGCCCTGGGGTACGCTGCCACCGCCACGCTCTCGAAGTTCTTCGCCGCCGCGCGGATCATGCACGGGCCGCCGATGTCGATGTTCTCGATCGCCTCGGCTTCCGTGACGCCCGGTTTGGCTACGGTTTGCTCGAACGGGTACAGGTTGCAGACGACGAGGTCGATCTCCGGCAAGTTGTGTTCGGCCAGGGTCGCCATATGTTCGGGCTTGTCGCGCTTGGCCAACAGTCCGGCATACACCGCCGGGTGCAACGTCTTCACGCGGCCGTCCAGGATTTCCGGAAACCCCGTGATCTCTGCCACGTCCTTGACCTGTAACCCCGCCGCCACCAGCGCCGCCTTGGTCCCCCCGGTTGCGATCAACTCGACGCCGTACTTCGTGGCCAACTCCGTCGCAAACGCTACCACCCCGGTCTTGTCAGACACGCTGAACAAAGCCCGCCGAATCGGACGCAACATAGTGAACCCCAAATTAAACGAAGCGACAATCAGATAGGTTGTTGTAGCGATGTGGGTTGATGTGGGGCAGTGTGGCGACGGGCGAGGAATTGGACTGAGGCCATAAGCTTTCGACGGCACCTGAATAGAAATTTCCGACTACTCCTGACTCGGCGCCGAGGAACACGAATTGCTGTACTAAGCTGCATAACTGCCAGGAACGGACTTCCATCGCCCAGATGGTGAGTCGAGATGTGGGTCAGGAATTGAGACGCCGATGCTGATCGCAAGAATCATCGAAGAATGGATGTCTCGGACGACTGGTGTCGTCGCGGCAATGGTGTTGGCTTTGCTCGCAATTCTCGTGACCACTTTGTTTCAGAGGCCCGACTTAGCACCCTGGCTGTTGTGTGGCGTTTTCGGTGTGGTGACGATCGTCACAATGGGCTTTCTGCGGGCAGAGGGTCGGCGTGCGAAACGGGATCGGGCAATT
>JANLRE010000609.1:0-1254 GCA_031368205.1 Fimbriiglobus sp.
GGGCACCAGTATTCGGTGTCCGCAGAGATTGCTCCGTTTGCCTGGGACGAAGTGGTCAACTTATCCCAGTAGTTGGTCAGAAGCGGCCAACCCGCGATGACGCCAAGTAGGCCGCCTACCAATAGTAGGAACCGTGCCTGCGCCAATAACACTGTGGTTGTTGTGTAAAATATGCTGGGCATCGGGCTACTTCTTGCTGGCGGAGGTGGCCGATTTCTTTTCAGCCGTCATCGGGTGCGACCAGTGGGTCAGCATCTCGTAATCTTCGTACCGAATGACCCAAATCGGGTCGATGCCGACGACGACGTAGCGCTCCCGAATCTCGGCGGTCGGATTGCCAAGTGTCAACTTCACGGCGAAACAGCGGGGCGCGTCGGACGGAACTTCGCCGAGAATGGTATACGCCGTCAACTTGCGGGTCGGCGTCCGGTGGCCGTCGGATGACATGATCGCCGGCTTTGCGTCAGGCACCAACTGGCCAGTATCCCCACTCGCCCACATCCGGAGAGAGGCGTCGAGCGATGACCGCGCGACCTCCTCCGATGGCACGAAGTCCTCGTTGCGCTGTGCGCCGGAACAGCCGACGCCAACGACCATCAACACGACCATCACCGGGAATGCCAGCCGAGACCGCCCCTGGCCAAGGGTCAGCCGAACGGTAAAGGTTCGTGGCCCCTGGCCCTGGGGTGGTGGCGCCTCCGCGATGATCTCGTAGCTCTTCAGCTTTTGGCCCGTTCGCCACTGGAAATCGACCACTTCTACCGTCGGCTTGGTATCCGGGATTGTGCCCAGTGGATCGCCCGCCACGTCGGCAGACTGATACTGTTGTTAACAAACCGAATCGACCCGTCTCCCATGACCACGTTAACGCCACCCGTGTGGCCGCTTGACGGGGGGATCACCATCGCCATGTTCGACATGTTGCCGGGAAATCCGGTGCTGGCACACGAAGTCGTGTTCGGACCGCTGACGTGGTTGTAAGTGGTACAGCACATCTCGCCCAACACCCAACTGTACCCTTGCTTGCTGGTCAACGGGGTTGCGGTCAACGCATTCAGGGTGCTGCACGTGGTGTAGGCTGTCACGAGTGTCGATTGAACGGGCATGACTTTCATGTCCGTTAACGGGTCGGGGCTGCCCTGGCCGCGGCGTTTCTCGCTGAACACCACTGTGTTGCTTGCTCCGTCGGTCATGTCGAGGATCTTCGTCTTCGACAGGTAGTACAGTGGGCCGTCCGGCTTTTCGGTCGGCGCG